>JBOHFU010000251.1:0-5660 GCA_050699675.1 Pseudonocardiaceae bacterium | reverse complement strand
CCCAGCAGCAGGCAGCCGTAGTGCTCCACAACTCCCGCTCGCCCGTGGGCCAGCGGCGAGTAGGACACCGCCGAGAAACCGGCGCGGTAGCCCGGCATCGTGTGGTGCATCGCGCGGGTGTTCGCGATGACACCCGCGTGCGTGATCTGCACACCCTTGGGTGGCCCGGTGGTGCCCGAGGTGTAGATCAGCGTGACGACGTCGGCCGGCGCCACCGCGGGCCAGGTCGAGGCCAGATCGAAGCCGGGCTCGCCAGCGGCATCGACCTCATCCAGCGACAGCAGGCGCTCACCCCCATCGACCGACACGATGTGGGTGAGTCCTGGGCAGCCGCGGCGGGCTCGCCGGAGCGTCTCGGCGAAGGCCTGTTCGGTGACGGCCACCGCGCAGCCGGTGTCGCGCAGCACGTGCTCCACCTGTTCCGGCGCGAAGGTGTTGTAGATCCCGAAGCTGGTCGCGCCCAGGTGCATCGCGGCCACGTCCACCCAGTGAAACTCCGGCCGGTTGGTCAGCATCAGGGCGACCGTGTCGCCGCGGCGCACGCCGAGGGTGGCCAGCCCGGCCGCGGTACGCCGCACCCGCTCGGCGTACTGCTCCCAGGTCACGACGACCGCGTCGCCCACCGTGCGCAGCGCCACCCGTCGTGGGTGGGTCGCCGCGGTGATCTGGAACGCCTCGCACAGCGTTGCCGCATCCAGCGCGCGGACGGCGGCCGGGCGCTGGACGGTGTTCATCATCATGGATCTCCGGACGGCAAGCGGAACCCTTGGCGAGGGGTCAGGTCGTGACACGAAACTCGGGTCCGTAGGAACCGTCGCCGCTGGGCAACGGGATCGTCAGTAACTCGTCCGCGGTGCCCTGGAGTAAAAACATTGTTCCGATCGAACTGGTCAGCGCATCTTCGTTTCCTTCGGCCCACGCCCTCTCGAGATCCTGGAGTATGGACGTATAATTTTCGTTGAACGTCCGCAGCAAATCCTGCACCTCGGGGTCCGGATTCGGCCATCCGCCAGCGGGAACCACGCCCATGGGGTACACGTCGGGGAACGGAACGACGTCACCGGTGAACTCCCACCTACCGTTCACCTGGCGCAGTTCGCGCCCATAATAGATCTCACCGAACTTGTAGTAGTGGGCTAGCTCGCCGGCGGCTTGCGGTGCTTCGGGTGACGTCGAGGTCCCCTCGCCCTGCTCCTTGATCAGGTCGATCGAGTCCTCGACGTCGGCGAGGTCCGTGACCGGCGCGAGATTGTTTGTGCCGACCCCTCGACTCAATTGCCTGTTCATGCTGATAGCCGGCTGGACCTGCCGGAATGCCTCGCTGAGCGCCTCGTAGAACGCGCCGATGGTGGGAGGGCCCTCTTCCCGGGCGAGGGCGAGCGGGTCTTCGGGCATTTCGATCTCCATGAACACCTCCCGGACGTACTCCTTGGTCAGGCCGGAGAGATACACGGTGAGCTGTGGACGCACGCCACCCGGCAGGGGCCCGGGATAAGCCGGGGCGGCGGCGATGATCTGGGGCGTGCCGCCTATCGCGCTCAACATGTTGCTGGCCAGACCCATGTGGAACATCTCGTCGATGACGATACTCCTGATCAGCTGCGCGGCTTGCTCCCCTTGCTCCCCCGGAGCTGGATTCCTGATCGACCACAAGCCGCACAGGTACGGTGGAATCGTCGACAGCTCCAACGCAATGGCGGCCTGGAGACTGGTCTTGATCCACTCCAAGTCACGCTGGTCCTGGGAAACCTGCATCAGCCGGACAATCTGGTCCTGCGGGGCGGCTGTCGTCGTCATAATGCGTCTCTCCTTCGGTGTCATCATTCAGGTTGTGGATGATCGTCAAGATAGGACAGGGAGACAGGCCAGTACCAGCAGCTCCGCGCCAGGCGCTGTGATGCTCATCACCTGTCCAGGGCACGGGTCAGGGCTGGAGTCGCTCGGTGGTCCAGCCGTGGCCGGACCGCTCGTAGCGCAGTCTGCGGTGCAACCGGTCGGGACTGGCCTGCCAGAACTCGACCGACTCGGGCGCTAGCAGGTAGCCCAACCAGGCGGCGGGGCGCGCCAGCGGCCGGCCGGCGCGAGTCAGCCGCAGGGCCTGCTCGCGCAGCGCGTCCTCGTCGGGCAGCGGCGCGCTCTGGTGCGAGGCCACCGACATCGGGTGCGTGCTGACCGGCCGCGCCGCCCACAGCGCGTCGGACTCCGCGTCGGGCAGCGGCTCGACCGGACCGGTCACGATCGTCTGCCGACCGGTCTCGCGCCAGTACAAGACGCCCGACGCCCAGCCCGTCGCAGCCAGGTCGCGACCCTTGCGACTATCGGCGTGGCTGGTGAAGATCAGGCCCGCGGTGCGGACTCCGATCACCTGGACGATCCGGTTGGACGCGCGGCCGCGGGCATCGGCGGTGGCCAGCGCCAGCGCGCCCGGCTCGCGGACACCCTGTTCGACCGCGCCGTCGAACCAGGCGCGGAACAGGCTCATCGGGTCAGCGGGTGGAGCGTCGAACTCGGTCGGCGTGGGCTTGAGGGTCGACGGGTTCACGGCAACCCCTCTACGGTCTGGCCGGCCGGCTCAACTGCCAGGCCGAGATCGACTAACGGCTGGCCAGCGTGGATGCCCTCGACCATGGCCTCGACGTCGGCCATCATCCGGTGCGTCGGCGGGTATCCGATCAGCTCGGCGGCGCGGTTCGGCGGCATCGGCACCTCGAGGTCGGCGCTGGACTCCCCCCTGGACTCCCACAGCATCACCGCGCCCCAGCGGTTGGTCAGCCGGTCCGAGATCCAGAACTTCAACCGCAGCCCGTGGATCCCGGCCCACGGACGAACGCCCTCCTCCCGTAGGTAGACCCGCAGCGAGTCGATGGTCTGGTCGGACCTGTCGAGATCCCACCACGCGATCGTGGCTTTCATGCGCTCAATACCTCCTTGGTATCGACCAGTGGCGTCAGCAGCGCAGTGAGAATGCGCACCCCGTCCTGCGTGAGCACTGATTCGAGATGGAACTGCACCGAGCTGAAATGCGGCCCGCGCAAAGCGTGTACTTCGCCCGAGTCTGTGTCCCGGCTGACCTGCACCACGCCGACGCCGGGGCAGGCGACCTGGTCGGAGTTGCTGCGGGCCACGAAGGAGTTGTAGAAGCCGACCCGTTCCCGCGAGCCGAACAGGTCGACCTCGCGCTGAACGCCCTGGTTCGGGACGTCCCGGCGCACGAGGTCGAGCCCGAGCCGCAGGCTCAGCAGCTGGTGGCTGAGGCAGACGGCCAGAAACGGCGTGCGCCGGGCCAGCAGCGCGTCGATCACCGCGGCGAGGCGGGCCATCTTCAGGTGGCCGTTGTCCCTCGGGTCGCCGGGACCGGGGCCCAGGACGACGAGGTCATAGCCGTCGAGGTGGTACGGCCGGTCGAAGCGGGTGACCTGCACCAGCAGCCCCGTGGACCGCAGCTGGTGGTCCAGCATCGAGGTGAACGTGTCCTCGGCGTCGATGACCAGCGCCCGGCGGCCGGTCAGCACCGGCTCCGGCCGGGTCCGCGAGTCGGCGCCGCTGAGCCAGAAGCGCGCAATCGTCGCGTTGCGCCGCGCCAGGGCCGCCCGGACCAGGGGGTGCTCACCGAGCCGCTCGGACCCCCCCAGCGCGGCGAGCAAGCCCGCGGCCTTGGCATGGGTCTCGGCGACCTCGGAAGCAGGATCGGAGTGCCGAACCAGGGTCGCCCCCACGCCGATCTCGACGTGACCGTGGTCGTCGAGATCGGCGGTGCGGATGAGGATGGCGGAGTCGAGGGTGCGCCCGCCGCCGGCGTCGCGGCCGATGAGGGCTGCGATCCCGCTGTAGTAACCGCGGCCGTGCGGCTCGTAGCGGGAGATGACCCGGCAGGCGCTCTCCAGCGGGCTGCCGGTGACCGTAGGTGCGAACATCGTCTCCCGCAGGATGTCCCGGGGATCAAGGCCGCTGTGCCCGTCGATGAGGTATTCGGTGTGCGCGAGCCGGGCCATCTCCCGAAGGAACGGACCCACGACTCGGCCACCGTCGTCGCAGATCCGGGCCATCATCTTCAACTCCTCGTCGACCACCATGTACAGCTCGTCGGTCTCCTTACGGTCGGCGAGGAAGTCCATGACCTCCGACAGGACAGGGCCGGAATCCGGATAGCGATAGGTGCCGCTGATGGGGTTCATCACCGCGATGCCGTTGCGCAGGCTGACATGCCGTTCCGGGGTGGCGCCGACGAAGGTGCGGGTGCCGGTGTGCACGATGAACGTCCAGTAGGCACCTGACTCCCGCTCGAGCAACCTGCGGAAGAAGGTCAGAGCACTGCGCGGGGAGTAACCGACGATGGTGGCGACGAACGACCGCTTGATGACGAAGTTCGCGCCCTCGCCGGCGCCGATCTCGTTGGCGACCACCGCGCGAACCGTGTCGGCGTAGGCGTCGTCGTCGACGTCGAAGCGGCTGTCGGCCAGGTTGATCGGCTCGTCCGGCAATCGCCGCAGCGCGTCGGGCACCGCGATCTCGCCCTGGTCGGTCACCGACATCACGATCAACGGTGAGCCGTCGGCGGCGACGGCGAAGCCACGCTCGGCGACCTGCTGGTACGGCACCAGGACCAGCGCGTCGTGCCGTGGTTCGCCCAGCCGCCCGGCCTGGGCGGGCAGCGGGATGTCGGCGAGCAGAGCCGGGGTGGAGACCTCGCCGAGCAAGACCTCCAACCGGTCCGGCCCGATGGCCTCGGGACGGTGCAGCAGGGCGAAGGCGGACGGCTGGGGTTGCAGCACCCGATCGAGCAGGTCCGACGTCGTGGCCGGGTACCCCCGGGGCGCGGTCATGGGAAGACCTCCTTGGCGGTGATGACTACGGCGCAGCGGGCCGCCGCGTAGTCGATAGCCATCCGGTGATGGTCGACGGAGAAGTCAGCGACCGCGTCGGCGACCAGGAACGGCTGGATGTCATTGGTGAACGCCTCGACGGTGGTCGCCAGCACACCGACGTGCGCGTACACCCCGCAGACGATCAGCTGGTCGCGGTCCTGCTCGCGCATCCGCGCCAGGAGGTCGGAGCGGAAGAACGCGCTGTAGCGCCACTTGGTGAAAACCCGGTCCGCAGACCCCGGCGCCAACTCGTCGACGATCTGGCGATCGACCGGGTTCACCCGCATGCCCGGCCCCCAGAAGTCCTTCAACAGGCCGCGCTGCTGTTCGGTCATGCCGCCGGGCTGCGCCGTGTAGGCCACCGGGACACCGAGCGCGGCGCAGCGCGCACGCAGCAGCGCGCAGTTGCGCACGAGCTGGTCGCGGACGGACTGGGGGAACGGCGCCAGGAAGTAGCGCTGCATGTCGTGCACGAGCAGCACCGCGCGACCCGGGTCGAGGGTCCACCGTGCAGTGTTGGCGGGCAGGTCGCCCGTCATCGGCAGCTGGTAGGTCTTGATGGAAGGGATGCTGATCATGATCTTTCTTCCGATGGTTGTTGCACTGGGCGTCATCTGCACTGGGCGTCATCCGCTCCAGGCCGAGACCACCGAGACGGCCTGGTGGGGATTGAGCCGTGGGTCACAGAGAGTCGTGTACTTCTCGCCGATCCGTTCAATGCCACACTCGGCGCAGACGCACTCGGTCACGTCGTCCGGGGTCGTCTCGAGGTGTATCCCGCCGGCAGTGCCACCG
>JBOHFU010000250.1:0-5673 GCA_050699675.1 Pseudonocardiaceae bacterium | reverse complement strand
CGATGAGATCGGCGACGGTGAGGCCCTCGGGTGCGATCGGAGACTGTGGCAGGACTCCCAGTACCTTCGCGACCTCCCGGGTGGGCATCCGGTCGATCCGCTTGCCGTCCAGCAGCACATGACCCCGTTTGGGGCGCAGGAGCCGGCCCAGGGCCCGCAGCATGGTCGACTTACCGCAGCCGTTCGGGCCGATCACCGCGGTGACGGTGCCGTCCAGTACGTCGATGTCCAGCCCGTCGACCACGACGTTGTCGTCGTAAGCCAGCTGCAGGTCGCGGGCTTGCAGACGGATCCGGTCAGTCATGCGGCGGACACCTTCCGGTTGCGGCGGACGAGCAGGTAAAGCAGGTAGGGGGCGCCGAGTACGGCGGTGACGATGCCGACTGGCAGCTCGCTGCCGAGCACGGTCCGTGCGATGAGGTCCGCAGTCACGGTGAGCAGCGCGCCGTAAACCGCTGAGGTCAGCAGTGGTGGGCGGGCCGCGCCGATCAGGCGCTGGCAGATTTGGGGCACCACCAGCGCGACGAACACGATCGGACCGGCGCCGGATGCGGCCACCGCGGCCAGCACGACCGCCACGATGATCAACGCCGAGCGGGTTCGGTTCACCCGAACGCCGAGGCCACGGGCGGTGTCGTCGCTGAGT
This sequence comes from Pseudonocardiaceae bacterium, assembly GCA_050699675.1. Classification (GTDB taxonomy): domain Bacteria; phylum Actinomycetota; class Actinomycetes; order Mycobacteriales; family Pseudonocardiaceae. The sequence goes on along the minus strand of JBOHFU010000250.1, from coordinate 5,027 downwards.
TGCAGCGCACCCAGCCCGAAGGTCAGCAGCAGCGCCACCGGCACCAGCACTCCTAGTGCCAGCGCGACCGGCACGACGTGCTCCCAGCCACGGCCGTTGAGGCTGCCGACGAGCCAGACCGTGGCCTGGGCGGCGGCGAAGATCTGGGCGATGACCAGCATCCAGGAGATGATCGCCCGGCACACCGCGTCCATCCCGATGCCCACGAGTACTAATCGGTAACCCTCGATGCCGCCCCGCCAGGCCAGTGCGTAGACCAGTGCGGCGGCGCCGAGCCCGCCGACCAGCGCGGCGATCGGTATCCCGATCGTGCCCAGGGTCGCTCCGATCGCGCCGTAGCTGCCGCCGAGCACGATGACCGTGACGGCGGCGGCGCTGGCGCCCGCGGTGAACCCGAGGAAGTCCGGACTGGCCAGCGGGTTGCGCGCAATCGTCTGCAGGATCGCGCCGGACAGTCCAAGCGCTGCGCCGACCAGCACGCCGGTCAGCGTGCGCGGCAGCCGTAGCTCCAGCACGATGAACTGGTCTGCGCGGTCGCCGCCGCCGAGCAGGACACTGAGTACCTCGCCGATCGAGATCGGGAAGTCGCCGCGGCCGATATTCACCGCTGCCATGACCACGATCAGCGCCAGCCCGACCACCGTGACCGCGATCATCCTGGGCCGCCACACCCCGGAGAACGGGCCGACTCGCAGCGGGGGGCGACCGGCCACCCGCTCGCGCTGCAGCGTCCCAGTCGTCTCTTTGATCGTCACAGTGTCACCAGCCGGCGACGGCGCACCAGGGCGATGAAGAACGGTGCCCCGATCAGCGCGAGCACGATGCCTACCTGCAGCTCTCCTGGCCGCACCACGACCCGGCCGATCACGTCGGCGGTCAGCAACAGCACGGCGCCGGTCAGCCCTGCGGCGGGTAGCAGCCAACGGTGATCCGGTCCGGTCAGCGCACGTGCCACGTGCGGCACCACCAAGCCGACGAACGCGATGGGCCCGCACGCCGCCACCGCAGCGCCGGCCAGCAGCGTGATCGCCACCAGTCCGGTCCCGCGGGTCACCGCGACTCGCTGCCCCAGCGCGCGGGCGACGTCGTCGCCCAGGGCCAGCAGGTTCAGACCTGGCGCGTTCAGCACCGCCAGTAACAGCCCGGCCAGCAGGAACGGCGCCACCTGGGTCGCAACTGCGGCATCACGGCCGGCCAGCGACCCGACCACCCAGAACCGGTAAGCATCGAGCGTTGCAAGGTCGGCCAGCAGCAGTGCCTGGATCAGCGCGTAGAGCAGGAAGCTCACTGACACCCCGGCCAATGCGAGGGTCACCGGCGTCGGCCCGCCCCGGCCCAATGACCCCAGCATGAACACCAGCACACTGGCTGCGAATGCCCCGGCGAAGGCGAACCACACGTAACCGAACAAGCTCGTCACGCCGAACGCGTAGATACCCAGCACCACGAAAAAGGCCGCGCCCGCCTCCACCCCGAGGATGCCGGGGTCGGCGAGCGGGTTGCGGGTGTGGCCCTGCATCAGCGCTCCCGCCAGCCCCAGTGCTATGCCCACCCCGATCCCGAGCACGGTGCGGGGCGCCCGCAGTGAGCGGACCACGATGTCGTCCTCGGTGCCGGTTGGCGACCAGATCGCGTCCCACACCGCACCGATCGCGATCGGCTTGGCCCCGACCGCCAGGCTGGCCAGCGCCGCGAGTGCCAGCAGGACCAGCAGCCCGGTGACGACGAGCAGGCGGCGTCGTCGCATCGTGCCCGGACTGGTCGTAGCGGTTGCTGGCGGCTGGCCAGGCGGTGGCGGGCGGGTGGCGATCGACGTCACGCTTACCTCCTCCAGTCCCCGATCGAGGGTCACCCACATTGGTTTGCTTACCTTAAGTTAGGTAAGACTAAATACCTAGATCCGTATGGACGCTCGCCCTCCCACGGCCGGCGCATGTGGTGCGCCGGTCGTCTTGCCTATGAGGCTGCGAACCCCTCCATGTCGTCGAGGACCAGGTCAGCGGCGATCGGCCCGATGCCGAGGTACCACAGGTCGTCCGGTACCTCGTGTGCCCGGCCACCCGACACGGCACCGAGGCGCTGCCACAGCGGGCCCGCCGTAAGCTGGTTCTGCTCGGTCTCGCCGTATGAGGAGTAGAAGAGCACGTCGCCGTCGGCCAGCGAGAGCTGCTCTCGACTGATCTCGACGAAGGTCTTGTCCACCTGTTGGGGCTGCGGACGGGCGAAGCCGGCGTCGCGCAGGATGGTCCCGATGAAGGAGCCTTCCCCGTAGAGCCGGATGTTGGTCGGGGTAAACCGGAGCATGCTCACCGCCAGCGTGCTCGGGTCACCGAATTGCTGGCCGACCTGTTTCGCCTTCTGCTCGTAGTCCGCCAGGATGCGATCGGCCTCCTCCCGCTTGCCCAGCGCGTCGCCCGCGAGCAGGAAATTCTCCTTCCAGGACACCCCGACCTTCTCGGCGAACACGGTAGGGGCGATGTCGCTGAACTTGTCGTAGAGCTGCTCATGACGCACCTTGTTGGACAAGATCAGGTCTGGCTGCAAGGCAGCGATCTCCTCCAGATTCGGGTCGTTGATGGTGCCGACCATCGTCACGTTCTGGGTGCGATCGGCCAGGTAGGACTGCAGCCCGGTGGTGGCGTCGGCGCGGACCGCCCCCACTGGGGTGATGCCGAGGGCGAGGACCGAGTCCAGCTCACCGGTGTCGAGCACGACCACGCGCGCCGGGTTGCCGGTGATCTCGGTGCTGCCCATCGCGTGCTGCACGACGCGGGAAGCGGCGTCGGCCCTGCCCGTACCCGCTGAGTCCGGATCCGCTCCAGAGCCACCGCAGCCAGTCGCCATCAGGGCAACCAACGCGAACACCACAACCATCAGTCGACGGGGTCGTCGCATCTTACGGCTCCTCAGTCCGGCTAGGTCAGGTTTGCCTCACCTAGCCGAAAAATAGCCCAAAGGGGACGAGTCCGCAGCGGGAATGCTCCGGCTTGCGCCGCCGGTTGAGCACAGTGCTGCTGTTAGCACTGCTAAGAAGATCAAATAGGGGTGGTGTCGTGGGCGCGGGTCCGCAACCGGCGTCCACCGGCGCTGCCCAGGTCCCTGCGCGGCTGCCCCGCGAGGTCTGGGTGCTGGTCGTGGTCAGCTTCGTGATCGCGATCGGCTTCGGCATCGTCGCGCCCGCGTTGCCGACCTTCGCCCGCAGCTTCGATGTCAGCGTCACAGCAGCCTCGATCGTGGTGAGCGCGTTCGCGTTCATGCGGTTGGCGTTCGCACCGGCCAGCGGCAAGCTGGTCTCGGCGTTCGGTGAACGGCCGGTCTACATCTGGGGCATCATCCTGGTCGGCCTGTCCACCGGCGCCTGCGCGTTCGCCGCGGGCTACTGGCAGTTGCTGGTGCTGCGGGCGCTGGGCGGTATCGGGTCCACCATGTTCACCGTCTCGGCGATCGCCCTGTTGATCAGGCTCACCCCGCCGGAGTTGCGCGGGCGGTCCACCGGCCTGTGGTCGAGCAGCTTCCTGCTCGGCGGCATCACCGGCCCGTTGGTCGGCGGCGGGCTGATCGCCATCTCATTGCGTGCACCGTTCGTGTTCTACGCGGTGGCGCTGTTCGTCGCGGCTGCGGTGGCGTGGCTGTTCCTGCGGCGCTCCGCGCTAGCTGCTGCCGCACCGGCCGGGGACGTCCCGGCGCTGACCGTGCGCGAAGCGCTGCGCCACCCGGCGTACCGCGCCGCGCTGATCTCCAACTTCGCCAATGGCTGGGCGTTGTTCGGCGTGCGAGTCTCGCTGGTGCCGCTGTTCGTCGTCGAGGTGCTGCACCGGGGGGCATCGCTGGCCGGGTTGGCGCTGTCGGTCTTCGCCGCCGGAAACGTGGCTGCACTGATGTTCTCCGGCAGGCTCGCGGACTCCCTCGGGCGCCGCCGGCCGATGCTGGTCGGGCTGGTCGTCACCGGTGGCGCGACGATCTGGCTCGGCTTCACCGGCGGGGTGCCGGAGTTCCTGGCCGCCGCCTTGATCGCCGGCGCCGGCACCGGGTTGATCACGCCGGCTCAGGGGGCCACCGTGGCCGATGTGATCGGCTCGCAGGCCAAGGGTGGTCCGGTGCTCGCAGCTTTCCAGATGACTGCCGATATCGGTGCGATCCTGGGTCCGATCACCGCCGGGTTGCTCGCCGACCACTTGTCCTACTCCGCGGCCTTCGTCTTGACCGGCGGCATCTCGCTGCTCGCCGCAGTGGCCTGGCTGCGCTCACCGGAGACGCTGCCCCGGCCGCCGGACCACACCGCAACCGACCTCGCTGCCGAGTGCGGCTGCCGTGACGAGGGTCCCGAGTTGCCGACCGGGCAACGGGTGGCCGGGCAGCGGCGCCAGCCGTAGACCTGACGCCGCTCAGCCCGTGCTGACCCCGATCAGCGCACCGACCAGGTACGTCGCTACCGCGGCGATCGCGCCGAACCCCACCTGACGCAGCCCGCCCAACCACCACGAGCGGACGGTGAACCGGGACGCGAGCGCCCCGGTCAGGAACAGCCCCACTGCGCCCGCGGCGAGGCCTGCGGCCAGCGAGTCGAAGCCGAGCAGGTACGGGATCAGCGGGACCAGCGCGCCGATCGCGAAGCACAGAAACGACGAGCCGCCGGCCACCCATGGCGACGGCTGCTCGTCAGGGTTCACGCCGAGCTCCTGGTTGATGTGCACCCGGACCGCCAGTGACGGGTCGGCGTGCACCTCGTCGGCCACCTGCTGCGCGGTCTTTCGGGTCAGGCCCAACTGCATGAAGGAGGCGACCAGTTCGGCCTTCTCCGCGGCCGGGTGCCGGCGCTGCTCGTCGCGCTCTACCGTGACCTCGGCGCGCACGGCGTCGTTCTGCGTCTCGACCGACGCGTACTCGCCGAGGGCCATCGAGAATGCGCCTGCCACCAGACCGGCCATCCCGGTCAGCACGATCAGGTCGGCACTGGCCCCTGCGCCACCCACTCCGGCGACCAGCGCGATGTTGGTCACCAAACCGTCCATCGCGCCGAAAACGGC
>JBOHFU010000249.1:0-5695 GCA_050699675.1 Pseudonocardiaceae bacterium | reverse complement strand
TTCCGAACCCGGAAGCTAAGCCCTCCAGCGCCGATGGTACTGCACCCGCCAGGGTGTGGGAGAGTAGGACACCGCCGAACACAACCCCACCACACCCAAAAAGGGGCCCCCACACCACACCCGGGGGCCCCTTAGCTCTGGGAGCAGTGAGAGGATCTGTACCCGTGTCAGTCCGAACGAATCTGACCGGAGGTGCAGACTCCGACGGTGCAGCGCGACGGCGCCGGGACCCCAGCGCGGACCGCGGCCGAAGCGGGGATCGGGGCCGAATGGGGGATCGGGGGGCCCGAGCCGACGAGGGCGGCCGGGTGCCGTCGCGGCGCCGGGACGACGCCGCGGTGCCGCGTCCGGAACTTCCCGCGGAGCTCGATACCAGTGAGTTGGACCGGGAAGTTCGCAAGGAACTGTTGACACTGCCGAAAGGGTTGGCCGACCTTGTCGGGAGTCATCTGGTGGCGGCTGGTCGCGTGCTGGACGAAGATCCGCAGCTTGCCCTGGCGCACGCTCGGTTCGCTCGTAGCAGGGCGGGTCGGGTCGCCGCGGTCCGGGAGGCTGCGGGTGTTGCCGCCTACCACGCGGGGGAATGGTCCGAGGCATTAGCGGAGCTTCGCGCGGCGCGCCGGCTGGGCAGCGGCCCGGGGCGTCTGGCAGTGCTGGCCGACTGTGAGCGCGCGCTGGGACGTCCGGAGCGCGCCCTGGAGATCGCGCGCAGCCCAGAGGCAGCCCAGCTCGGCACTGACGAGATGGTCGAGCTCCGAATCGTCGCCGCGGGGGCGCGGCGCGACCTTGGCCAGTTCGACGCTGCGGTGGTCGCACTGCAGGGGCCGGATCTGGAAACAGCGGGGCCGGAGCCGTGGCGGGCCAGGCTGCGTTATGCGTATGCGGACAACCTGCTGGCCGCCGGTCGTGAGCAGGACGCGATCCGATGGTTCCTGGCCGCTACCGAGGTCGACGCCGAAGACGCCACCGATGCCGCGCAGCGGGCCATCGAGCTCAGCGAACGCCCGGGGCCGCGGTGAGCGGTCCGCTGGAGAGCCTGGAGGGCTACGACGCGGTACTTCTCGACCTCGACGGCACCGTTGTGCGGGGAGCAGAGCCTGTGCCGGAGGCGCCGGACGTGGTCAACGAGCTGCGCCAAGCCGGTCGGGCGGTGTTGTTCATCACCAACAACGCATCGCGGGCGCCCGACGAGGTCGCCGAGCACCTCACCGCGCTGGGCGTCCGGACCGCCCCGGAAGACGTCCTTACCAGCGGTCAGGCCGCGGTGGCGATGCTGGCAGCCCAGTTACCGGTAGACGCCCCCGTCCTGGTCGTCGGCTCCGAGGCGCTGGTCGCCGCGGTGCGGTCGGCTGGGCTGCGGCCGGTGGCTGAGGCGTCTGAGCAGCCTGCCGCGGTGGTGCAGGGCCACTCCGCGGAAACCGGGTGGGCCCAGCTGGCTGAGGCGTGCCTGGCGATCCGCTCCGGCGCGGTGTGGATCGCGTGCAACGTCGATCCCACCCTGCCCACCGAGCGGGGCTTGCTGCCCGGCAACGGTGCCATGGTGGCCGCGTTGCACGTCGCCACCGATCGGGAGCCCACGGTGGCCGGCAAACCGGCACGTTCATTGCTCGACACGGCCGTGGAACGCACCGGTGCGCAGCGGCCCCTGGTAGTCGGTGACCGCCTGGACACTGACATCGCCGGAGCTCGTGCCGCCGGGCTGGATTCGCTGCTGGTCCTGTCCGGGGTCGCCGACGCCGTCGCGCTGCTCGCCGCGCCACCGCAGCAGCGGCCAGTTCACCTCGGTGCTGACCTCAGGGTGTTGCGCGGATCCCTCGACCGGACCCGGATCCAGGCGCGGCCCGGCTGGCGCGTCGATTCGGCCGACGGCACCCTGCTGCTGCACCGCGACGGGACTGCTGGCGATCCCCTCGACGCGCTGCGCACATTGTGCGCTGCCTGGTGGGCTGAACACGTCGGGCCGGTGGGAGTGCGTGCCTGCGACGCTGCCGCCGCAGCAGCACTGGTCGCCCTGGGTTTGATCGATGCGGCTCGGTAGCGTAGCGGTGACCCTAGCGGCCGAGGAGACCAGCTTATGACGTCCCAGCCATCCCCCTCCGATACCGGCATCACCGCTGCACTCACCGGCCTGCAGGATCTTGACGAGCTTCCGACCGCGGATCACGTGGCCCGGTTCAACGCCGTACACGACGCGCTCACCGCGGCTCTGTCCGGCATCGACGAGTTCTAGGTGGTCCGCAGGGCCCGGCTCGACGCAGAGCTGGTACGGCGCGGTCTGGCCCGATCTCGCGACCACGCTGCCGAGCTTGTCGCGCAGCGTCGGGTCCGGGTCCACGGAGTGATCGCTACCAAGCCGGCCACCGGCGTCGACGCGGACACCCCGCTGCTGGTAGGGGCGAAGGAAACCGAACCCGAGTGGGTGTCGCGAGGCGCGCGAAAGCTTCTCGGTGCCCTGGACAACCTGATCATGGCGGGCCCGGTCGTGGCGGGCCGGCGCTGCCTGGACGCCGGCGCGTCCACCGGCGGCTTCACCGAGGTGTTGCTGCACCGCAGGGCCCGTGAGGTGGTTGCGGTCGACGTCGGCTACGGGCAGCTCGCCTGGTCGTTGCGCACCGACCAGCGGGTCCGGGTGCATGACCGAACGAACGTGCGGACGCTGCAGCCCGAGGACATCGGTGGCACCGTGGATCTGACCGTGGCCGATCTGTCGTTCATCTCACTGCGCCTGGTGCTGCCCGCCCTGGTCGGATGCACCAGGCTGGACGGCGACCTGCTGCCGATGGTCAAACCCCAGTTCGAGGTCGGCCGAGAACGCCTGGGCGCTGGCGGTGTGGTCCGTGACCCGGCGCTGCGCGCGCAGGCCATGCTGGACGTGGTGACGGTCGCGGCCGACCTCGGGCTCTGGCTGGTCGACGCTACCGCGAGCCCACTACCAGGACCGTCCGGCAACGTCGAATACTTCCTGTGGTTGCGCCGCGATCCAGCCGATCCGCGGCGCTCGGCCGAGGAATTGGTGCGCGCCGCGGTGCAGGAGGGTCCGCAATGAGCGTCGGACGTGAGGTCCTGCTCGTGTTGCACACCGGGCACCCGGAGAACCTGCGCACCGCTGAAAAGGTCGCGCAGTCGCTGGCCACGGCGGGGATCGGGCTGCGAGTGCTCGCTGAGGAGGCCACGCATCTCGATCCTGCGCTGCGCGACCACCAGGCGCCCACTAGTCCGGACGCCGCCGCGGACGCGGATCTCGTAGTGGTACTCGGCGGCGACGGCACCCTGCTGCGGGCCGCCGAACTGGCCCGGCCCTCGGGCGTCCCGCTGCTCGGGGTGAACCTCGGCAGTGTGGGTTTCCTCGCCGAGGCCGATCTGGACTCTCTCGATGAGGCGATGCGCGCCGTCGTCGCCGGCGACTACCTCGTCGACGAGCGGATGACCGTCGACGTCACCGCGACCCTCAACGGCTCCACGCTGGCCCGGACCTGGGCGCTCAATGAAGCCAGCGTCGAGAAGAGCCGCCGGGAACGGATCCTCGAGGTGGTGCTCGAGGTGGACCGCAGGCCGGTCTCCGGGTTCGGCTGCGACGGGGTGCTCTGCGCTACCCCCACCGGGTCCACCGCTTACGCCTTCTCAGCCGGGGGGCCCGTGGTGTGGCCGGACGTCGATGCGCTCGTCGTGGTCCCCAGCAACGCGCATGCGCTGTTCGCCCGCCCGCTGGTGGTGTCGCCGGACTCGGTGGTGGCCGTGGAGACCGATCCGCACGGGCATGCTGCGGTGCTGTGCTGCGACGGGCGGCGGACCTTCGAGCTGCCGGCGGGCGCTCGGGTCGAGGTGATCCGTGGCGGCACACCGATCCGGTTGGTACGTCTGCACGATTGTCCGTTCACCGACCGGTTGGTGCGTAAGTTCGAGCTGCCGGTGCGAGGTTGGCGTGGCCCCGGCCGAGCTGGCCGGTTACCCGGCGCAGCGCGCTAGGGTGCGGCGGTGCTCACCGAGATGCGCATCGAGGGCCTCGGTGTGATCGACGAGGCCACCCTGGACCTGCACCCCGGCCTGACCGTGGTGACCGGTGAGACCGGGGCAGGCAAGACGATGGTGGTCACCGGCCTGCACCTGCTCGCCGGCGGGCGGGCCGACGTATCCCGGATCCGCCGTGGCGCCGACCGTGCCATCGTGGAGGGCCGCTTCCGGCCACCCCAGGGCAGCGCGGCAGCGGACCTGGCGAGCGAGGTGGGCGCCCGGACCGACGAGGACGGCAGCCTGATCGCCAGCCGCACCCTCACCGCGGATGGCCGCTCCCGGGCCCACCTGGGTGGTCGCTCGGTCCCGGCGGGGGTGCTTGCCGACCTGGCCGACGGTATGCTCGCGGTACACGGTCAGAACGACCAGCTGCGGCTGCTGCGCGCCAGCGAGCAGCGCACCGTGCTGGATCGCTTCGCCGGCGACGCGGTGTCCGGGCCGCTGGACTCCTACCGCCGCGTTCGGCAGGAGTGGCAGCGCTGCTGCGCCGAGCTCAGCACGCGGCGGGATCATTCTCGCGAGCTGGCCAGGGAAGCTGACCTGCTCGGCCACGGCCTCGCCGAGATCACCGCCATCGACCCGCAGCCCGGGGAGGATGGTGCCCTGGTGGCCGAGGCTCGGCGGCTCGCCGACGCCGACCAGCTGCGGGAGACCGCCGCCAGCGCGCAGTCCGCGATCAGCGGCGCGCCGGACCCCGACCCCGACCAGCCGGGCGCGATCGGTCTGGTCGGCGATGCCCGCCGCCGGTTGCAGATGGTGGAGGATCCTGCGCTGCAGGCGCTGGCCGCCCGCCTGGGAGAGGCTGCGGCGCTGCTCGGTGACGTCGGTGCTGAGCTCGGCGGCTACCTCGAGGTGCTGGACGCCGACCCGACCCGCCTGGAGCAGGTTCTGGTCCGGCAGGCCGAGCTCAAGCGGCTCACCCGCAAGTACGCCGCCGACGTCGACGGTGTGCTGGTCTGGGCGCGCGAGGCCCGCCAGCGGCTGGCTGGCCTGGACACCTCCGAAGCGGCCATTGCCACGCTGGCGGCCCGCCGCGACGAACTGGCCCACGAGCTGGCCCGCCACGCCAGCGCCCTCACTGCAGCGAGGACTGCCGCGGCCCGGGACCTTTCCGACGCCGTCACCGCCGAGCTTGCGGCGCTGGCGATGGGCCAGGCGCAGCTGTCCGTGGCGGTCTGCCCGGTGCTGGCCGGGGAAGGCGACGCGGCCGGACTCACCATCGCCGGGGCTCGGCTGCGGGCCGGGCCCGATGGTGTCGACGAGGTGGAATTACGCCTGGCGCCGCACCCCGGCGCGGGACCGCTGCCGGTGCACAAGGGCGCCTCCGGGGGAGAGCTGTCCCGGGTGATGCTGGCGCTGGAGGTCGTGCTCGCCGACGCCGACCCGGTACCGACGATGGTCTTCGACGAGGTCGATGCCGGAGTCGGTGGACGCGCCGCGGTCGAGATCGGGCGACGTCTGGCCCGGCTGGCCCGCAGCCATCAGGTCGTGGTCGTCACCCACCTGCCACAGGTCGCCGCCTATGCCGACCGGCACCTTGTGGTGGATAAGGCGACCTACGCCACCGGCCTGACCCGCAGCGGGATCCGGGAGCTCGACGGGGTGGCCCGGGTCAGCGAGCTGGCGAGGATGCTGGCCGGACTAGACGACACCGACACCGGGCGCGCACACGCCGAAGAGCTGC
>JBOHFU010000248.1:0-5717 GCA_050699675.1 Pseudonocardiaceae bacterium | reverse complement strand
ATGTTGGACTCGGTGTCCCCAGGCAGGGCCACCATGGAGCGCGGGTAGCCGAGTGTGGTGAGCAGCACCAGACCGGACAGACCGGCGACGGCGATCCCCGCTCGCCTGCCCGTGGTCAACGCCGAGCCGTTGGTGCGCCAGAGATACCCGAGCTGATGGGCGAACAACCACACCAGCCCCGCCGAGATCCACGCGGCCCCCAGCAGGCCCACCCCGCGCGCCAGAACGTCGAGAATGGCGATCCCGGCTGCCATACCGAGCACTGCGCCGTGACCGAAGCGGCGGTGCAACCGCGCGGTCAGCGGTACGGCTGCGGTGACGGCGATGTAGGCGACGACGAACCACAGCGGGGTGAGCACTCCGGGGAACCATTCCCACACCCCGCGGTGGCCGGGTAGCACAATGGCGGCGACGACCTCCGCGGTCATCCAGACTGCGACCCAGACTGCGACCGGCAGCAGCAGCCGGGCCATCCGCCGTCGCAGAAACTCCCCGGCACCTCCGCCGCTGCGGAGCACGGAGTTCCAGCTGGCGAGGTTCGCAAAACCGCCGACCACGAAAAAGGCAGGCATCACCTGCAGCACCCAGGTGGCCAGCCAGCCGCCGGAGACGTCCGCGATGGGGTTGGGCATCACGAGCGTGCCGTCGGCGTCGCGGTGGGTCACCGACCCGGCCCAGTGCCAGACGATCACCACCAGGATGGCGGCAGCGCGGGTCGCGTCGACCACTCGGTCCCGCCCGGGCGGGGCCGCGTCGGCGACGTCGCGCAGCCGGGCCCAGGCCGAGCTAGCCGCGGCGAGCATAGCCATGACGCCTTCCACACATCCACCTTGGGATTTCAACTCTGTCAGATCTCCCGGCACCGCACCGCACCCGCGCGCATACCTGATCACCTCCGGCAGTTCGCCGACATCGAGCACCCGAGCACTGGATCCCGGCCGGGGGTTGAGCTGCCGCCATTCGGGGTACCTGGAGTTCTGTCCATCGCGCCCGTCGAAGTCGAGTCGAAGGAGATCCGTCATGGCCTCAGTCAAGGGACTGGAGACTTACCTCAACGATCACCTCGCTGGTTCTGCCACGGGCAGCGAGCTCGCGAACAAGGTCAGCTCCGAATACGCGGATACCCGGTTCGGTCCCTTCCTTGCAGAGCTGGCCCGCGAGATCGAGCAGGACAAAATGACGTTGGAAGGACTGATGGAGCGACTCGGAATTCCACGAAGCCCGACCAAGCAGGCTGCGGGCTGGATCACGGAGAAGGTCACCAGGCTGAAGCTGAGCGAAACGATGACCGGTGATCAGGACCTGAAGCGCCTGCTGGAGTTCGAGACGCTGTCACTGGGCATCGAAGGCAAGCTGTTGATGTGGCGCACCCTGATCGAGGTGAGCGACTCACACCCCGAACTCGCGGCAACCGACTTGGCTCGGCTCGCGAAACGTGCCGAGACCCAGCGCGCCAGCCTCGAGGATCACCGACTTCAGGTTGCCAACGGAGCCCTAACCGCCTGATCTCTGCATTTCTTACCAATTCCTGAACCGTGTTGTCGCAGGCCCGGATTCTCACGGGAAGACGCGAACGGAAAAACCGGCCACCAACACCCGTCTCGGCCCGCGCCGCTGGCGCGTCCAGCGCCACCTCGGTTCGACGTGCGGGCGGCCCACTCCAGTGCGAGCATCGACAAGCTGGCGCATCGTCGACTCACGTAGCCGGTGAGCCGACGCCAGCAGCCCTCTCAGGTGCGTGTCTGACAAGGAGACCACCATGTTCGCCATCGTCGCCGCAGTCCTGTTCGCTATCGCCCTGATACTCGACCTTGCCGGAGTCGCGCTCGGCCCGCTGGACGCGCTTACCTTCATCACGGCCGGGCTGCTGTGCCTCGCGCTGCAGCTCGCCGGAGTCGGGGCTGGCTCCAGGAGCTGGCGGCGCAGCCGACTCTGAGACGCCGCCAGGCTCGGAGCCCCAGCCGCCGCTGAGTCGCGGCGGCTGGGGCTCCGACCTAACCAGCGGTGACTACTTGCCGAAGACGTCCTTCCCCGCGTCTCTGACCTTCTCCCCCGCCTGCTTGAGATCACCCTTGCCCTGCTCGAGCTTGCCCTCGACCTCCATTTGCTCATTACCGGTGGTCTTACCGGCGGCCTCCTTGGCCTTGCCCTTCAGCACCTCGGCGGTGTTTTTAATCTTGTCTTGCAAACCCATCAGAAGCTCCCTCCGTAAGACAGCCTTCAACATCCAGCGGGTACCCCACTGTGATGGTCACTAAACAATGCAACTCAGCGCAGCCAGCGTCGCCGCTTACCGGCCATGAGCCGGCGCCAGGCTTCAGGCAGTGCGCCTTCAGTGCTGTGGATCACGGCGTTCTGCTGACCGTGCAGCAGCCCGAAAGTGTAACCGTTCTCGCCGTCCAGGTGGGCTTGCATGCCGATCTCTCGCAACACTGGGCGAGCCACGACAGCGTCGTTGTGCTCGCCGAGCAGCTGTTGAACGGCCTTCACCCGCTTGCGGAAGCGGCGGGCCGGTTTGCCCAGCACCGGGAGTGCCGCTTCGGTGGCGTAACGCAGCCGCTTGGCTGCCTTGCGCACCTCGTGCAGAGCAACGTCCCGGGTCGAGCCTGCGGGTTGCCGGTCGGCACGGCGCATCCGGCGGGTGACCTTGTTGTCGACGCGCCCAATCAGGCGCGGCAGCTCACGACGGGCCGGGCGGCGGCCCCGGCGGGTCAGGGGTGGGTCGGTGAGCAGCGCGTCGATGTCGTCGAGCAAGGCGAAGTAGCGTGGGCTGTCAAGCGCGGCCCGCACATCGTCGTCGGCGGCGGCTTCCCGCGGGGCGAAGTAGCGGGTGAACCGCTGCTCGACCGGGCCTACGACCTCCTCGGCGGGCAGCACCGCGACGGCATGATCGAACCGTTCCCGCAGCACCTCCAGGTCACGTGCCGGCCCGAGCACGTCGGCGAGCCACTTGAGCTCCGCGGTGAGCCGGCGGGCCCGGTCCCGCTCGATGACTTTGCCGAACACTTGCAGCGCACTGCGCATTCGCCGGGTCGCCACCCGCATCCGGTGCACGGCGTCAGGGACCTGCTGGCGCACCAAGGGGTCATAGTGGGTGATCTCCTCGGCATGGCCGCCGAGGTAGGCCAGCACGGCGCGCCCGGCTGGGGACTTGGCATCCGGCGCCGACGCCGGCCGCTGGTTGGGCAACCGGTCCCCCAACAGCCGGGCGAGTTTGGAGGCCGAGCTCGAACGGCGTATCCCGGCCTTGCCCAGCCGTCGCTCGACCCGGTCGAGTAGCGCGGAATCGCCGTGCCCGACGAGCTCCACCTCGATCTCCCGCCAATCCTTCGCGGTGGTCCGGGATCCCAAGGTGTGAGCGGTGACGTGGTCGTCGACCACCTCCGCCACCGGCTCACCGTGACCGTCGGACAACCTCCAGCGACGTCGTCTAGTCGTCACCGAGGCGACCGGCCGGAGCTTGGCGCCGCGAGCGTGGGCCCGGGTCAACGCAGCGAGCTCCGCCGGGGGTGCTTTATCGGTCCCTGCGCGACCCAAGGGCGCCCGCAGCTCGTCGCGGCTGTCGCCGCCGTGTGGCAACTTCAGATGCCAACCTGCATCCTCGCCACCGCTGCGCCGGCGCAACGTGATCTTGGCCCGCGCCAGCCGGAGGTCACGGGTGTCGTAGTACACCGCCTCGAGAACCTGCTCCTCCGGCCCCGCCTCGTCGCCGACGCCGGACATGCCCCTTAAGACCGGTAACAGGTCAAACTCGGGGGCATCGAATTTGCGCTCGGTCTCACGTGCGGATGTCAGCATGCTCATGGGTACCCGACCGGGCGTCCGCCTAACCCTGCTTCGCCTGCGTTAGCGGCGGAAACTGGGCTACGACCAAGGCGTTTCAACCCGAGCCAGGCGGGTATCCCCCCGACCATGAGGTCTCCGCTCAAAGTCCGACACATAGCTCGAACGCCATGACCCTGGTAACCGAGGTCGCCGCGCTCGAGCCCGTTCGCATCGAGCACCTCCACCGGCATGATCACACCGTGCTGCGGCTCATGGGTGATCTGCGGCGTGACACGGTGGCCGGCGTCGGGCGCGCGATCACCACGGCACTACTCGATGCCGGATCTGTGCTGGTTGACCTGGGTGGCATGCAGATCGAGCAGGCGAGCAGGTCGCTGGTATTCACCGCGGCACTGGACCAAGCCGGTGGTTGGCCGCGGGCCCGGCTGGTGCTCTACGGCGGCACCCCGGTGTGGGTCAGGGCACTGGACTGCTTCGGAATCACCAAGACCGTGCCATACGCGCCGACCCTCCCCGAAGCGCTGAACACGATCGCGAGGCGACCACCACGGGTCCGCTGCGGGGTCACCTTGGAGCCGCAACCGGACGCACCCGGTCGGGCGCGGGCCTTGCTGCACGAGGCGGGCGCCACCTGGGGAATACCAGCACCGAACGCAGGCAAGGCGCGAGTGGTGCTCGGCGAGCTGGTGGCCGGCGCGGTCGAACGGGCGGAGACTTGCCATGCCGTCGTGGAATTCGACGGCACGCGGGTGTGGGTCAGCGTGAGTGACCGCTGCGCCGGTATCCCGCGGGTGCGTCCCCGGAACCTCTGGGCTGGTGGTCAGGGCCAGCGGGATGCCGTCGCGCTGGCCGATAAATGGGGCGTCGAGTACCTCCGTCACACCCACAAAGTCTGGGCGGTCATCGCAGGCGACTCACCGCATTCAGCAGGCTCAGCGGGGTAATTGCCGCACTGAAAACCCCGCCGAGCCTGCTGAATGCGGGGTTGGGCGTGCGGGGTTGGGCGTGCGGGGTTGGGCGTGCGGGGTTGGGCGTGCGGGGTTGGGCGTCAGCGTGGGAGGGGGGCGCCGTCGATATCGGCATCGGCGCTGATGTTGTCACCGGGCCAGCTGCCCTCGCCTTGCTCCACCCCTCTGCTTAGGCGGCCAGCCTGCGCCGCAGTCGCTTGCGATCGCGCTCTACGACCCCACAACTGCTCACCGAGCTGCTCGGGTAGCGCGGCCGCAACCGCGCCGGCCACACTGTCTGGCAGATGCTCGCCCAGGATCGCCAGCGTCGCGCGGGTGACGCGTTCGGCGTCGGCGCGAGTACTCAGCCCAGCCCTGGTTTGCACTTCCGTGATGAACTCCTCGTCGCGCACCTGATCCTCCTGCTCGAGTCGACGCTGAGCGATGGGTACCCGATGCCCGCGCAGGGAAACGGGAATCGACATCAGACCAGCAGTCAGTCCGGGGGCGACATGCGTTCCCGCAGGTGCTCCAGTGTCTGGCGGAGCACCCGCGAGACGTGCATCTGCGAGATGCCGACCTGATCGGCGATCTGAGTCTGGGTCATTTGGCGGAAGAACCGCAGTGTGAGGATCGTCCGTTCACGCGGAGCGAGCTCAGCCAGTAGCGGGCGCAGCGCCTCGCGGTCGTCGATGAGCGCCAAGTCACCATCCAGGCCGCCGATCACTTCGCCGAGGGTCGCACTGCCCTCCCCGGTGCCGAGCATCTCGTCCAGAGACGAGCTTCGGTAGGCATCGCCGGCCCGCAGCCCCTCAACCACCTCCGCGGTGGGCACTCCCAGCCGGACGGCGATCTCACTGGGCCGGGGCGCCCTACCGAGCTGTTGGGACAGCTCGGCCAGGGTGCCCCGGATGGCGATGTGTAGATCCTTCAGCCGGCGCGGTACCCGTGTCGACCAGCCGTGGTCACGAAAATACCGGCGCA
>JBOHFU010000247.1:0-5717 GCA_050699675.1 Pseudonocardiaceae bacterium | reverse complement strand
GAACAGCACCGGACGGAACAGCACCGGACGCAACAACGGATGGGGCCGCCACCTGGTTTGCTCGCCTGGCCCCCGACTGGGACGACACGAACGTACGTTCCGGCACCGGCGGGCTGAGCCTGAACGACGGCCCCGCCGGCTCGGCGAGCATCAAGACCAGCCAGCCGCAAGGCATGCTGGTCACCCCGGCGCACCGGCTCACCGAATCCAGCAACCAGGTAACGGCGGAGCTCGTCGCCGATCAACCGGCCGGCTCGACTGTTGCCGTCGACGTCCGCGGCACCCGGGAGGACGGGTCGTGGACCGAGTGGGTGCCCGCCAGCACGACGGCGCCCGCGGTGTTGGACGCCCTGGTGACGACGGTGCAGACCCGCGTCGTTCTGCGCGGCGGTGACGGAGGAGCGAGCCCGAGGGTGCGATCAGTGCGGCTGACCGCGCAGACCGTCGCACAAACCCTCATCGCCCTCCCGCGGGTGCCCCACACCTACCGGGTGTTCGCTACCCGCGAGGGCCTGGTCGGGGGCACCACGGCCAACGGCCACGTGATCCGCGAGCGGGACCACTTCGTCGCGCTGCCCTCGCGCCGGGGGCTGGCCCCCCGCGGCTCGGGCGACTACACGGTGCAGGTCTGCTCGGACCGTGGCCGATGCGAATGGGCGCCGGTCTGGGACGTCGGGCCGTGGAACACCACCGACGACTACTGGAACCCCCCCGACGCTCGCCAGTCCTGGCCTGACGTGTCGCAGGGTGTGCCCCAAGCCCAGACCGCCTACGAGGACGGGCACAACGGGGGCCGGGACCAGTTCGGCAGGCAGGTGCGCAACCCGGCCGGGATCGATCTGGCGGACGGCACGTTCTGGGACGGTCTGGGGCTGCGCGACAACAGCTGGGTCACCGTCACCTACCTGTGGACTGACGGCGGGCCACTCGCCATCGTGCGGATGCCGCTGCTGCACGTCCGCACTGGCCCCGGCACGCAACACCCGGTGGCGGGCCTAGCGGCGCAGCGCGCCACGCTGCGCTTCGAGTGCACCGTCGCCGGGCAGGCCGTCAACGGTAGCCAGGGCCGCACCGACCAGTGGCTGCGGATCGGCTCCCAGCAGTACGTGTCCGCCGCGCACGTCAACGTCCAAAGACCCGGCGGGAGCTGCGCAGCGCCGTAGGGTTGGCTCGTGGCGACCGTAGCGCAGTGGGTGGAAGGGGCGCGGCCCCGTACGTTGCCCAACGCGATCGCCCCGGTGCTGGCCGGCTGGGGCGCGGCGGCGTCACTCGGCCCGCCGCACTCCGCACCGCGGGCACTGCTGGCGCTGGTCGTGGCGCTGGCGCTGGTGATCGGGGTGAACTACGCCAACGATTATTCCGACGGCGTTCGCGGTACCGACGCCGTGCGGGTGGGACCGATGCGACTGGTCGGGTCCGGTGTCGCGGCACCCGGGACGGTGCGCGCCGCGGCGTTGGCCAGCTTCGCGGTTGCCGCGGTGGCGGGCCTCGTGCTGGTCGCGATGGCCGGGCAGTGGTGGCTGCTGACGCTGGGCGCGGCGTCCATCGCCGGAGCGTGGTTCTACACCGGCGGGCGCCGCCCTTACGGCTACGCCGGACTCGGCGAGCTGGCGGTGTTCGTCTTCTTCGGCCCGGTCGCGGTGCTCGGCACCCAGTACGTCGTCAGTGGGCAGATCACTCCCACCGGTGGCTTTGCGGCCGTTGCGGTAGGGGCGATGTCGGCGGCGGTGCTGGTGACCAACAACCTGCGTGACATCCCCACCGATTCCGCCGCAGCCAAGCGCACTCTTGCGGTGCGCCTCGGGGATCACCGGACCCGCGCGCTCTACACCGGGTTGATTGCCGTCCCGTTCGTGGTGACCGCCGGCTTCGCCGTCACCCGATGGGCCGCGCTGGCCGGCTTGCTCGCCCTGGTCTTCGCGGTGCCCGCACTGCGACGAGTCCGCGGCGGAGCGGACGGACCGGCACTGATCCCGGTGCTGCGCGACACCGGGCTGGCGCTGCTGGTCTGGGCGGCCGCAACCGCTGCCGCGCTGGCCCTGTAGTCCCGCCCGGCTGGCTAGCGGTCGCCACGGAGCTGGTCGCGTAACCGGTCGCGCTCCGACCGGCGGCGCGCGCCAGCCACGGCCAGCCCGGTGGTCACCCGGACCCGCAGCGAGCGCAGCAGCACCATCGACAGCGGCAGCGCCACCACTAGGGCGAACAGGATCGACACCAGCAACGGCACCCCGGCTAGCATCAAGAGCGACGCCATCACGGCCACCAGGCCCAGCCGAGCCGCGCTGTAGAGCGCGACGTCGCGAGCGAGCGCGGAGCCGGTCGGCGGGTTCTGCGGTACCCCCACGACCGCCAGCCTAAGGCAACCCAGCCTCACCCGAAGGCTGTGTTGCCTCCCCGGGTAACCTTACGGTGTCACCGATTTGGCATGGTTCATCCCATTACCGACGCTTTACCTCGACAGAACCGTTCGAGTACCTGCCGTGCGACCTGTCACGATAAACCGAAAGATCCCCTACTGTGAGGTCGACGAGTCTGGGGAGGCCCGCGATGTCCCAGTCACCGCACGCCGAGCGACTACTCACCCCCGGGGAGGTCGCTGCACTGTTCCGGGTGGATCCCAAGACCGTCACCCGGTGGGCCTCCGCTGGGCGGATCGGCTCGATCAGGACCCCGGGAGGGCACCGGCGGTTCCGCGAAGTCGAGGTCCGGGCGCTACTCGCCTCGCTCACCACCCCGGCGCCACCGGATCGAACCGACTCGCCGAGCCGCCCAGCGAGATCCGACGCAGTAAAATCCGGTGTCGTGAAATCCGGGTGAGGCCCGCTCGTACGCCACGCTGGACGCGGCTACGCTCGGTGGCAACCTGGAGGAGGTGGCTGCCGTGCTGTACGTAATGGCGGCAATCGGGGTGGCTGCGGTCACCGCGCTGCTGTGGAAGGCGTTCGGCCCGCAGCGCCCGGCCGCGCACCCGACGCTGGCACCAGATGACGATCCGGAGTTCCTCCGGGGCTTGAATCGTAAGCGCCCGGAGCGCGGCGACGAGCGCTGACGTGCCCCTGCTCACAGTGGGCTCGCGCTACCGGTAGGCGCGGCCGCGGGTGACCGCGTGTGGGAAGTCGTCGGCGACGGTCGCCGCCAGCTCCAGGGCAGCCAGCCGGGCGCCCTGGCCGAGGCGGTCGAGGTCGATCTCCCCACCCTCCTCGAGGTGCTCGTCGAAAGGCATCCGGCACACCGACCGGCAGCGGGCGGCGAAGTGGGTAGCAACCCGATCCAGGTCTACCTTGCCCGCGGTCGGGCGCACCGAGTTGATCACGGCGACCGACCGGCTGACCAGCTCGCGGTATCCATGCGCGTCCAGCCAGTCCAGGGTGGCCGACGCCGAACGTGCGCCGTCGATTGAGCCGGAGGAGACGATGACCAGGGAGTGCGCCAGGTCCAGCACGCCCTTCATCGCCGAGTGCATCAGCCCGGTCCCGCAGTCGGTGAGCACGATGTTGTAGAAGTGCTCGAGCAGGTTCACCGTGCGCCGGTAGTCGTCCTCGCTGTAGGCCTGCGACACGGCAGGATCCTGCTCGCTGGCCAGGATCTCCAGCCGGCTGGGGCCTTGCGAGGTGTAGGAACGGATGTCGGAGTAGCGACGGATCCGATCCGCGTCGCGCAGCAGATGCCGCACCGTGGCGGTGGTCTCCAGCGGGATCTTCTGGGCCAGCGTGCCCCGGTCGGGATTGGCGTCCACCCCGATCACCCGGTCACCGCGCAATGAGGCGAGGGTGGAGCCCAGCGTGGCCGTGATGGTGGTCTTGCCGACGCCGCCCTTGAGGCTCAGCATCGCGATCTTGTAGCAGCCCTGCAGCGGCTGGTTGATCCGGGAGATCAGTTCTCGGCGCTGCATGTCCGACGGGCTCTCCCCGAGGTTGACGGTGCGCCCGGAGACGACGAACAGCGCCCGTCGCCAGCCCGACTGTGGGGCTTTGCGGGTCTGCCGGAGCAACTGTGCGGAAGACAGATCCTGCGAAGGGTCCACCGGCTGCCCGGGCACCGGGCTGGGGCCGGACGGGCCACCGCTCGTGGGCTCGTCGGGGCGTCCGATCACGCTCACTTGCCTCCCAATATCTGCGCGAGTCGGAAAACGACGGTAGTCGCCGGGGTCACTTCGGCCGATCCGGGGTGAGTGCTGGCGAAGCGAGCGCGCGGACATCCGGGCGCGCCCGGCACCATCCTGACTGCGGGAGTCTGGGGGTCTGCCGGAGCAACTACCTTGTGTCCGGCGTGTGGGAGCGGTCACGGCTAAACAGTCCGAGCAGCTCGACGTGGGTGGTCATCCAGACTGTGCAGGGGAAGGGGCGGCGGCGCCACAGGCGGCGCCAGGACAAGCGGCGGCAGGCGCGGCAGCGTCCGGTGCGGGTGAGGGGTTGGTGGTGGATCAGGATGGACCGCAGGGCGACGATAGGGCCGGGGTGCTGAGCAGCCCCTTCCAGCGCGATAAGCGTGTCCCACACCGAACGGACCACCTTACGCATATGCGGTCGGGAGGCCAGCCAGGCCAGCGTCTGCGCCGAGAGTTGCAGTGTCCCGTCCGTCGGCGACATCGCTGGTTGCGATCGTCGAGTGGCATGGTGCACCCTCCCCTCCTGGGATGGCTGGTGGCCGGCTGGCCGCCGGGAGCGCAGCGTCGGGGGCCGCTCGCTCAACCGACGGCCAGCCGGCGGTCTAGAGGTCGGTGGCCCGCGGGCCGGGGTTGGGCATCGCAGTGGCGAGCCGGGCAGCCCGCACGCTGGCTTGGCCTGGTGACGGGAGTCGACTGGGATCAGCCTTGATAGTCAAGGTCGCGGCTCCCAGGTCAGCACCTCATTGAGAACATCGAGCGCGCTGCCCTCCACCCGGCGTTGCACGAGTGCGTCCTCGGACACGACCAGCGAGGATGTTCTCTTTCGCAGGGCGAAGCAGTGGCGACTGAATCCCTCGATATGGATTAAGTCCACCCCGTCCTCGCCGACCCGGTATCCCACCAACGCGCCATCTGCGCCCGGTGCTACGCGCTGGAAGGCAAAGCCACGCAGCTTGGCATGATCGAGCAGCCGTTTTGCGACCACCACATCCGGACTATCAGTCGTCTCCATCAGCCATCACTTCCCGAGCTCCCTGCCGCGAAACACCCGCATGGTGGTGGCTCCACGGTGTGGTCTGGCAGGGCGAGCGATCGGTCACCTACGGTGGTCTCATCCTCGATGACCGTGGTGGCGATGTCGTCAGCTCGTCGCCGCAACCGTTGCCCAGCGGCGATCAACTGATCGGCAACCGAGCCTTGTCCGTGCTTACCCACCCCAGATTCCTTCCCGACGTTGGTGACCTGCGTGCCGATCGCATCAGCACGGCCGGGTATCGGGTACCCAGACAACGGGTATCCACTGATCTTCTTCCCTCGCGCGTCATCGTGTGGTATGGGCGCGGTGACGCCGCGATGCCGGGACCTCGCGGGTGGTCAGTCGCGGTCGCCATCGCGGAGTCCTGAGGTGAGTGCGTGGGTGAGTACCCGCTGCACCTGGTCTGCGTCGGGCAGGACGGTGTCGCGGTCGTCGGGGGGCGCCGCCGCGGCCAGGCATTCCATCGCCGCGCCACGGGCCTGACCTCGATCACACGGCAGCCGCGCGGACAACCCCATGCCCCCACGGTTATCAACAACAGCGGTGGCGCTTGCTGGTCCAGGTGTGATACGC
>JBOHFU010000246.1:0-5718 GCA_050699675.1 Pseudonocardiaceae bacterium | reverse complement strand
TTCTCGCCGACCACCATCCCGGCGTAGACGGCCGCGCCGGGCTCCACGAAGAAGGTGCCCCGGTCGGCCAGCTGTGCCAGCGCGTACCCGGTGACCGAACCGGACCGGTCGGCCACCAGCGACCCGGAGCGACGGGTTCGCAGCTCGCCGGCCCACCGGCGGTAGCCATCGAAGACGTGGTGGGCGATGCCGGTGCCGCGGGTGGTGGTGAGGAACTCGGTGCGGAAACCGATCAGCCCACGCGAGGGCACTGTGAAGTCCAGCCGCACCCAGCCGTCCCCCGACGTGGCGCCCAGCTGTTCCACCCGGCCCTTGCGGGCGGCCAGCAGCTCGGTCACGGCACCGAGGTGCTCCTCGGGCACGTCCACGGTGAGGTGTTCGAACGGTTCCTGCAGGGTGCCGTCCACAGTGCGGGTGACGACCTGTGGCTTGCCAACGGTCAGCTCAAAACCCTCTCGCCGCATGGTCTCCACCAGGACAGCCAGCGCCAGCTCACCGCGACCCTGCACCTCCCAGGTGTCCGGGGATCCGGTCGGCGACACCCGGACGCTCACATTGCCGACAAGCTCGGCGTCCAGCCGGCTGCGAACCAGGCGGGCGGTGAGCTTGCCGCCCCCGCCGCGGCCTGCCAGCGGGCTGGTGTTGATCCCGAGCGTCATCGCGATCACCGGCTCGTCCACGGTGATCCGGGGCAACGGACGGGGATCGTCGACGTCGGCAAGGGTGTCACCGATGGTGATCTCCGCGATTCCCGCGATGGCGATCAGGTCACCGGCCTTCGCGCTGGCGGCTGGGACCCGGTTAAGCCCCTCTGTGCGCAGCAGTTCGGTGATCCGGACCTGCCGGATCGATCCGTCCTCTCTGCACCATGCCACCGTCTGGCCCTTGTGTAGGCGTCCGGCGCGGACCCGGCACAACGCGATCCGGCCCAGGAAGGTCGATGCGTCGAGGTTGGTGACGTGTGCCTGCAACGGTGCCTCGGCATCGCCCGCAGGCGGCGGCACGTGTGTGAGGATGGCGTCGAACAGCGGGGTGAGGTCCTCGGCGTCCGGCAGTTCGCCGTCGAGTGGGCGGTTACGGCTGGCCCGCCCGGCCCTGGCGCTGGCGTAGAGCACCGGCATACTCAGCACCGACTCCGCGGTAGCGGTTTCGAGGTCTTCCAGGTCCGCGGCGAGATCCAGCAGCAGGTCGTGGGTCTCATCGACCACCTCCGCGATCCGGGCATCCGGCCGGTCCACCTTGTTCACCACCAGCACCACCGGCAGGTGCGCCGCCAGCGCCTTGCGGAGCACGAAGCGGGTCTGCGGCAACGGTCCCTCGCTGGCGTCGACGAGCAGCAGCACACCGTCCACCATGGACAGCCCACGCTCCACCTCGCCGCCGAAATCGGCGTGCCCGGGGGTGTCGACCACGTTGATGGTGACGAGGCCGTGCGGTGTGGGCCGGGTGACGGCCATGTTCTTGGCCAGGATCGTGATGCCCTTCTCCCGCTCCAGATCACCGGAGTCCAGCACGCGGTCCACGTCGCTGCGCCCGGTCACCGCGCCGGACTGGCGCAGCATGGCGTCGACAAGCGTCGTCTTGCCATGATCGACATGCGCGACGATGGCAACGTTGCGCAGGTCGGTGCGCACGCGGGTAGGGGCGGCGATGAGCACGCGGGAACTCCTCGATGGGTGCCGGGGAATACCCACGTTACCCGGCCGCGCTGAGATGGCCCGCCTCACCTGGCTCGATGGCTCGCACCGTATCCCAGCACCCACCCTCACCCACCGCCCGCCATATGGAGGCTTATCGCGGTCCGGCGGCCCTCCTGAGGAGCGACATGGATGCTTGTCGCAGTTCCGGGACAGCTACGAACTGTCACATGGATCCTTATCGCAGCGCGGTGCCCTCAGGAGGGCTTCTAGGTCGGGGAGGACGCTGCGGTCAGCGTCCAGCCAATCCAGGCTGGACAGCTCGGTGGCGTCTACCCACTTCAGGGCGGCGTGCTCGACCGGGATCGGTTGTGCGGCCGGATCGGCCAGCCGCGCGGCGTGCGCCCGCAGCAGGTACCCGCCGGCTAGCGGCACGTCCGGCCCGAGCTGCTCGCCCGGCACGACCTCAACGGCCAGCTCCTCGCGGCATTCCCGGACCAGTGCGTCGGGAACACTCTCGGCACGCTCGACCCGGCCGCCCGGCAACTCCCAGCGACCCGCGGTCGCGGGCGGGTGCGCCCGCTGCTGGGCAAGAACCCGGCCCTCGTGCAGCACGGCGGCCGCGACCACCAGTTGCTCGGCCGGGACCCGCTCGGCTATCGCTGGCTGCAGGGTGTTGGTCGGCGCAGCGCTGGGCGGCTCAGGCACGACCGACATCCTCGCATCGCACCGGGACTCACCACAGACGCTCAACGGAGTTGGTAGCGGTTAGCGGCTCTCCGAGGCCGGGTTGGTAGCCCTTGAAGGGCGACCAACTGGCCAGTGCACCTCGAAGCGAGCGCCGCCGTCCGGGGCCTCCCCGACCCGGGCGGTGCCGCCGTAACGGCGCACCGTCTCAGCGACCAGCGCCAGACCGAGCCCAGTCCCGCCGGTGCCGCGATCGCGGTCACCCTGCACCCGGTGAAACCGGTCGAACACCCGCTCCCGGTGCTCGACGGGTACCCCGTCGCCGTCGTCGTCGACCAGCACGCGCACCTCGTCAATGCCCGGCAGTACCGCTACTCGCACGGTGTGCTGGGCATGCCGCACGGCGTTGGCCAGCAAGTTGTCCAGTACCCGGGCAACGTCGCTGGGCGCGGCATGCAGCACCGCCGGCACGGGAGCGGTAATCCGGACTGCGGCCTCTCCGTTCCCGGCGCGGCGAGCCACCTGTCGGGCCACCTCGGCGAGGTCGACCGGCTCGGCGGGCAATCGCTGGCCGGCATCGGACCTGGCCAGCGCGAGCAGGTCATCCAGCACCGCGGACAGCCGCTGCGCTTCGACGGCGACGTCCTCCAGCGTCGCCCCGGCCAGGTCAGGGTCCGGGTGGGTCACCGCCACCTCGGCCTGCGCTCGGATCGCCGCGACCGGCGAGCGCAGTTCGTGTGCGGCATCCCCGGTGAACCGGCGCAGCCGCTCGGTCGCCGCGTCCCGCCGGCCCAGCAGGTCGTTGAGCGCCTCAGCCAGCGCCCGCAGCTCATCCCGGGCCGCTGGCAGCGGCAACCTCTCCCCCGCCGGCAGCTCCGTCGCCGCCACCCGCATCCGGGCCACCGGGCGCAACGCGAACCGGGCGGCCACCCAGCCGGCCGCCCCCATCGCCAGCGCGGCCAGCACCGCGGCCACCAAGAGCACCACGGCGGTTCGCCCGATCAGCGTCGCATAAGCGACCGACTCAGCGCCGGCCACAATCAGCCTGGGTGTGCCGTCCGGGGCGCTGACTACTCGCCCGGACCAGCGGGTCGGGTCGCTGGTCCGGCCGGGCTCGAACGTCCACGCGGCCTGACCGGCCAGCAGCCGGCGGACGTCCGGCGCGGACAGCGGGGGCGGCCCGCCGCCGTCGACGGGTGTACCAGCTCGGTCCAGCACCCGGATCAGGACCTCGCCGCCCAGTCCGGGTCCGGGCAACTGCGGAGCTGGACGCCCGGCCATCACGGCGGGCGCGGCGGCGGTCACCGCGGCGACCAGCTCCCCATCCAGGCCCTGGGTCAGCGTCCGCGCCACCACCGCGGTCGAGACCTTGGCCAGCAGCAGGAACAGCACCAGACCCACCACCGTGACGACCGCCGCGACCCGCAGCGGTAACGGGCGGCCCGCCCATACCCGGTGTAGCGCGTTCACGGCCCGTCCGGTGCACCGACTGCGTAGCCGTGCCCGCGCACTGTCTGCAGCACAGCACTGGCCCCGACCGCGTCCAACTTGCGGCGCAGGTAGCCGACATAGACCTCCACGGCGTTGCGGCTGGCGGCCTGCTCATCGCCCCACACAGCGCGCAGCAGCTCGTCCTTGCTCACCACGCTGCCGGCCCGGCGAGCCAGCGCCACCAGCACCGCGAACTCTCGCGGTGACAGCTGCACCTGCTGGCCGGCCCAGCTCACCCGCCGCCGCGCCGGGTCGATCACCAGGTCTCCCAGCGTGAGCACCGTCTCCCGGCGCTGGTCGGCGTGCCGGCGCAGCACAGCGCGCAGCTGGGCGACCAGCACCACGAAGGAGAACGGCTTGACCAGGTAGCCATCAGCGCCGAGGTCCAGCCCGTCGGCCTGGTCGATCTCGCCGTCCTTGGCCGAGACCAGCAGCACGGGGGTGGCCACCCCAGCCGCCCGCAGCCGCTCCAGCACCCGGTATCCGGACAGGCCCGGCAGCATGATGTCCAGCAGCACCGCATCGAAACTTCCGGTCAGCGCCGCGCGCAGTCCGCTGGGCCCGTCGGTTGCGGTGACCACCTGCATCCCCTCGGCGCGCAGCCCCCGCTCCAGCGCGCGCCGAACCCCGGGCTCGTCGTCGACCACCAGCACCCGCGGACTCACAGCACCCAGCATGCCCCTACCTGCCCCCGAGATCACGACGCCAGCGCCGCGGAGGGCGCCACGGTCGACTACCCTGCACGAGTGCCCGCCGAGAATGACCTGCTCACCGACGTCGAGACCGTCGCAGGAATGCTCACCACCGAGGGGCCGCCGGATGGGGACCAAACCCGGTTCCTGCTCGATGCGCTGGCCTCGGCCACGGATAACGGCCTGAGCTCGCTTGCCGGCCGGATCGAGTGCCACACAGCACACGGCGGTGTGGTCGAGCCGCAGCTTGCGGCACTGCGGTCGCAGGCTCGCGGCAGGGAGGCCAAGGCCGCGGTCGCGCTGCTGACCGCACGCGCTGCCGAAGGCGCCGGGGACTCCACAACCGCCTGCGAGCTGATCGATGAGGCTCTCACGCTGCGCCCCGCCCTGGAGCCGGCTTTACATGACGCCGCCCAGTACGCCGCCGCACGCGGAGACTACGTCACCGCTGACCGATACCTGCGGCGCGCCGAACTTCCCAGCCCGCTGCGACCGGGGCTGAGCGACGCGATGGCCGCGACCACGATGGCTAGCGATGTTGGGCGCAACAGCCCCTGCCCGTGCGGGTCGGGCCGCAAGTTCAAGTTCTGCTGCCGGCGCGACGCACAAGCTGCCCTGAGCGCGCGAGCCCCGCTCGTCTACGCACTGTTGGGCACCTACGCCGAGCGCGCTCCCAGCCTCGAGATGATCACGCCACTGATCGACCGCACCGAGGACGCGCAGCGGTGCGCGATGTTCTTCCTGGATCTCGCCCTGTTCCAGGGCGGCCTGGTGGAGCGGTTCCTCGCCGCCCGAGGTCACTGGCTGCGCCCGGATGAACGCGACCTCATCGAAGCCTGGCGGCGGATCCCGGTCACGCTCTACGAGGCGCTCGACGTTGCGCCGGACACCAGCGTCACGCTGCGCGCCCTGCCGGATGGCGACCCGATCCACCTGGCCGACAAGCTGTTCTCGCAGTGCGCCCAGCGGCTGGAGTTGTTCTGCGGCCGGCTGCTGCACGACGACACCGGGCCTCGCCTGCTCGCGCTGCCGGTCCACGTCGCCCGCCACCGCCGCCGCGAACTGGTCAGCCTGCTCGCATCAAGTCCATCGATCGAGCAGATCGCGGACTTCTTCGCTCCCGAGCCCCCCATCCAGTTCCGCAACAGTGACGGCGACGACCTGTACGACTGCAGCGTCACCTACCAGGTGCCCCGCGCGCAGCCCACCTT
>JBOHFU010000245.1:0-5735 GCA_050699675.1 Pseudonocardiaceae bacterium | reverse complement strand
ACCCGCCCCATCCGCACACAGCCGATCCAGACCGACCAGATGATCCTGTCCGGCCAACTGCGCAGCAGCCAACCCCACCAGCAGCGCCCCCGCCGAGTGCCCCCGCACCCGCTGCTTGACCGACCCCACCGCACCGTCCAGCGCCCCGACCACCCCCAGCCGCTGACACAACTCAGTCACCGCAGCCATGCCCGACACCGCCGTGAACGACTCATCGGGCGCGCCGATCCGCACCCACTGCCCCGACCGCTTCCCACCGCGTACCCTGCCCACCAGATAAGTGTCCTTCCCCTGGGGGATCGATCTCTTCGTAAAGACCATCATCCCAGGTCAACAGGGCACCTATCGTCATCTCAGGACGCGTGTCTCCCCACTACTCGCGGATTCGGTCAGACTGTACTTCCCGGTCGAGGGGGAGTGCACCCACCGCAGCCGGCCCGCCACCCGGTCTCGTCGAAGTTCACCACCTCCGGGGCGGCGAGGTTGGGTGCGCATCCACTCCACGCAACGGCCGGATCACGCGAATTCGCGGTCGCACAGCAGCCCGTTCGACCTGCGCTCACACACTGTGACAGTAACACATACAAATAGCTATCAGCTGCAACATACTAAACTACAGTCCGCCATCAGCGGACCACGAAGAGATACAGGCAAAATTGGGAAACGCTACCCAGAGCTGCCGCAACTTCGGGCTAACGAAGACCTAAGCGCACACGAAGATGGCCGAAAGAGTGCATCCGTAGCGTTCTGCCCGAAACGCGAGCACAGGGCTCGCATCGAGAGCGAGGTGCCGTGACGGACGCGCGACGGGTGGGCTGTCCGTCACCGGGGCACCACAGGCAGTGAGAATCTTTTGCCGCAGCTCGATTCGTACCTTTCCCAGGAGAGGGGATTTTGTGGGAGACGCGTCTGCGATTAGTCCACGGTATGATCAACAGCGTGGGGATGTCAGTCAGAGTCTCCGCCCTATCGACCGGGTGCTTCGGTGCCGCGGGAAAGCGTCCCCGAGGGACGTGGTCATGGTCACGCCGGTCGGGCACGTGCTGGCCGTCGAACAAAAGTTCGAACCATCATTAGACCCTGATCGTCTGTCCGACACGCTATCCGCCTTGGCGCGGAAACATCAGGTTCCCGGGGCTCAGCTCGCCATCCACCACGGCGGCGAGACTGTGGCGGTTGAGGTCGGTGAGCTGCAGTACGGAACAGGGCGTCTCGTTACCCGGGACGCGGCGTTCCCCATCGGGTCGGTCAGCAAGACCTTCACGGCAACTGTGGCGATGATCCTGGTCGCGGACGGGGATCTCGAACTCGACGCTCCGCTCGGTGAGCACGTGCCCGAGCTAGGCGACCTCGGAAACGAGGTCACACTTCGCCAGCTGCTGAGCCACACAGCGGGTTTCGCCGCCGGACCGGCCCAGGAGATGCCCGCCACCGCCTCCATTCGGCGCTATGTGCTGGACAACTGCTGCAGACAGAACCTGGTTCTATCGCCAGGCACCGGCTTCTCGTATTCGAACATGGGCTACGTCCTGGTCGGCCACCTGATCGAGGTGATCACAGGGATGAGCTGGTGGGATGCCATGGAGTCGATCCTGCTGAGGCCGCTGGGAATCGAACCAACGTTCATCGGCGCGCTTGGTCTTCAGTCGCTCGGTCGCCCGCTCGCCAATGGTCACTCGGTCAACATCGCCATGGGTAGGACCCGGCCCGTCGAACACTCGTCGACGTTGGACGAGGCACCAGCGGGAGGACTGGCGGTGAGCGCTGTGGACCTCGTGGCTTTGGGGATGACCCAGCTCGATAGCGGTGCGCCTGCGCTTCTGCCGGCAGCATACGCCGCGGAGATGCAGCAAGCCGTTCCCAATGCGGAACCGCTCATCACAGCTGACGGATGGGGACTGGGCGTAGCGGTATTCGGGAAGGGAAGCACCGCGTGGGTGGGTCACTTCGGCGGAATGGCTGGAGCGCACTGCGATGTCCGGCTCGACCCATCCAGTGGCTGCATTGTCGCCTTCACCAGTAACGCGGATACCGGCACCAACATGTGGTATGAGCTGGCTGACGAGCTGCGCAGGGTCGGTCTGCCCATCAAGGATAGCTCCAATATCGAAGCGCTGGGACGTCCAACGGTGCCCCCACGAGGCTGTGTAGGCAGCTACCTGAACGGGAAGATGGAATATTTGGTCGCGCCCACCGACACCGGTGCCCTTAGTATCTCGATCAACGGTGACGTTGCGATGGAGCTGATCTTCTTCGAAGATCTGAACTTCTCGGCAGCGGAGCAACCGGTAATGCGTGGGCGTTTTCTGCGAGATCCGATTACCGGAGAGATCGAACGAATCCAGTTCGGCATCGTGATTGCCTGTCGTCGATCGGCCGCAAGTGAGAACGAGCGCTGTTTGATGGGCGCGCAGACCGCTTTCATTTAGTAGACGTCTCGTATACCGGAATAAGCTCGCTGGGGCCGTTGCTGAAGCGTGCCTGAAAGGTCTCATAATTCATGACTGCCTACGATAACTTCTTGCAGGCTGAGAAACCGGCCGATCGAGGCGGGTTAGCGTCCTTATCGTTCGCCGAGCAACTCCGGTACTGGAGAAGGCAACTCGAAGGCGTGTCGATGCCTCAGTTGCCCATCGACCAGTCACTGCCAACCAGCATGACTCCGAACATCCCGTACGAATTCGAGCTGCCACAAGACGTGACCACCCGCATGGCGGACATGTGCGACCTGTGGGGCGTGTCGCTGCTCGAGCTCACAGTTGCCGCCTTCCAGATCGTTCTGGCGCGCTACACCGGCCAAGACGACATCGTGGTGATCACTCCAGCCCCGGGACAAAGCCATCCGGTGGTGCTGCGGTCACGGGTAAACTACTCGACGTCCTTCCTGGAATTCGTGGTGGAGGTACGAGCCACGGCCGGGGCCGCCTTCGCGCACTCCGATGTTCCGTTCGATTTCCTGGTCGAGGAGCTGGGCCTGAAATCGGAGTTAGCGCGTGCGGCCGTGGTGTGCGAACACGGTGCCGTGCCGCTCGCCGCGGACGTCACAGTGCGACTCGTCGAGCGGGGCAACGAGCTGTCGGGCGCCGTCGAGTACCGTCCCGAGAGCTTCCACGGGACCACGATCGGGCGGATGGCGGCGCACCTGGTCCAGGTGCTCAACGTGGTGACCGCGGATCCCAGCATCACAGTGGGTAAGATTGGCATCTTAACCGAGGTCGAACGGCGCCGGACGTTGGTGGAGTGGAACGACACTGAGCACGTTGTGCCGTCTGTGGTGTTGCCGGAGTTGTTCCAGGCTCAGGTAGCACGGACGCCGGACTCGGTCGCGGTGGTGTTCGAAGGCGCCGAGTTGACCTACGCGGAGTTGAATGCGCGCGCGAATCGGTTGGCGCGCCTGCTCATCCAATGCGGGGCGGGACCGGAGCGGTTCGTGGCGTTGGCGCTGCCCCGTTCGACGGATCTAATCGTGGCGTTGCTGGCAGTGCTGAAGATTGGTGCCGGATACCTTCCCATTGATTTGGGCTATCCAGTGGAGCGGATCGGCTTCATGCTTATTGACGCTGATCCGGTGGTGGTGGTCACGACGACAAAGTTGGCCGATCACGTACCGAGCGAGGTCCCGCGTGTGATGCTGGATGAGCCAGACACGCTTGCGCGGTGGACCACATACCCGGACGCCAACGTCGAAGACGACGAGCGTGACTACGTGTTATGCTTGTCGAACGCCGCGTATGTGATCTACACGTCGGGGTCGACGGGTCGTCCCAAGGGTGTGGTCGTCCCGTTGGGGGGTTTAGGAAATCTCCTGGCGGCGATGCAGGAACGGTTTGTTCTTGGTCCAGGTGATCGGCTGTTGGCGGTGACCACAGTCGGGTTCGACATTGCGAATCTTGAAATTTTTCTCCCCCTACTCAGCGGTGCCGCTGTGGTGTTGGCAGATCGCGATGTTGCACAGGATCCGTTCGTGCTGCGCCAGACAGTGGTGTCGGCTGGTGTATCGGTGATGCAGGCGACGCCGAGCTTGTGGCGTGCCGTGCTTGCCGAAGGTGCGGCTGAGCTTCGCGGTGTGCGGGTGTTGGTGGGTGGCGAGGCATTGCCCATCGATTTGGCTGCCTCATTGGTGAAATGTGCAGCTTCGGTGACGAACCTGTATGGGCCGACGGAAACAACGATCTGGTCGACAGCGGCCGTCGTGGACGAGCGCGCCGCAGGAGGACCGTCTATTGGGCGACCGATCGCCAACACGCAGGTATATGTGTTGGACGCCAGGTTGCGCCCGGTTCCGGTGGGTGTTGTGGGTGAACTGTACATCGCCGGCGCTGGTGTGGCCCGGGGCTACTGGAAGCGCGCCGGGTTGACCGCGCAGCGGTTCATAGCCTGCCCGTTTGGAGGGCCAGGCGCGCGAATGTATCGCACTGGGGACTTGGTGCGCTGGACCTCCGACGGTCAGTTGAAATACTTGGGCCGCACCGATCACCAGGTGAAGGTTCGAGGATTCCGCATCGAACTTGGCGAGATCGAAGTCGCCCTGCTCCGGCATGACAACGTGGTCGAGGCGGTCGTGATGGCCCGAGATGACTCCGGGCACCAGCGGCTAGTTGCCTATGTCGTGCCTGCGGTTGACGATATTTTGGACTCCGCGGAGCTGCGCGGGTTTCTACGTCAAGTACTGCCAGATTACATGGTGCCCTCAGCGTTCGTCACATTGGATGAATTCCCACTCACTCCCAACGGGAAACTCGACCGGCGTGCTCTACCTGCCCCGGACTGGAATGCGATCCTGCGCGCCGACTATGTACCGCCTCACAGCGACGTCGAGAGGACGATCGCACAGATTTGGTCCGAGGTGCTTGGTGTGAAGCAGGTTGGCGTCGAGGACAACTTCTTCGAGCTCGGCGGCGACTCGCTCCTGAGTTTCCGGGCGCTTTCCCGGATCTGCGCGACTTTCGGTGTGAACCTGTCCGCCCGCGTAGTATTCGACGCACCGACCGTCGCCCGGATCGCGGATCTGCTGACAGCAGCACCCCGCCCTGACCACGCTGAGCGGATTACCCCCGTACCGCGCGATCGGGCGCTGCCACTTTCTCCTGCCCAGCAGCGGTTGTGGTTCCTCGATGAATTGACCTCGGATGGGACCGAGTACAACACCGGGGTCGGACTGCGACTGTCCGGCGCGCTGGATCCTGGCGCGCTGCGCACGGCGTTGGACGCTTTGGTCAGCCGGCACGAGTCGCTGCGAACAACGTTCCACACCCTGGACGGGCACGGGGTTCAGATGGTCGCCGCGCGTGGCGAGATACCACTGCGCGCGGTGGATCTGACCACAATGGAGTTCTCTGAGCGGGACAGCGCGGTGGACCATGCTTTGGCGGAGGAGCTCAGCCATCCCTTCGACCTGCAAAGCGGCCCGCTGACCCGGGCGGTGCTGGTGCGCCTCGCCGAGGATGACCACGTGCTACTGCTCAATCAGCATCACATCATCACTGACGGTTGGTCGGTCGGGGTGCTGACGGCCGAGTTGGCCGATCTGTATGCCGCCGTGCGCGGGGCACCGATCGAGTTGCCGGAGCTGCCCATCCAATACCTGGATTTCGCCGTGTGGCAACGCGAACGGCTGTCCGACCCGGCGCTGGAGCCGCACCTGGACTACTGGAAGCGCAAGCTCGCAGGCATCGAGACGCTTCAATTGCCGACCGACCGACCCCGGCCCTACCTACGCACTACCGCTGGCGCGG
>JBOHFU010000244.1:0-5767 GCA_050699675.1 Pseudonocardiaceae bacterium | reverse complement strand
CGGCGGGGTTATCCGGTGTCCAGTAACCCCGCCGAGCCCGCTGAATGCGGGTTCGGGGCGCGGTTGAGCGCTGTTGTGGCGGCTCGGGGGAGGTTGTGTGTGGGGATTGATCCGCATCCCGAGCTGCTGCGGGGGTGGAGGGTGGGCGATGACGTGGCTGGGCTGGAGAGGTTCGCGCGGGGCGTGGTTGAGGTGTTGGCGCCGGAGGTGGCGCTGGTCAAGCCACAGTCGGCGTTCTTCGAACGGCACGGGGCCCGAGGTATCGCCGTGCTGGAGCGGGTGCTGACCGCGGCCCGGGATGCCGGCGCGCTGGTGCTGCTCGACGTCAAGCGGGGAGACATCGGTTCCACCATGGCCGGGTACGCCGCGGCCTACCTGAGCGACGGGGCGCCGCTGGCCGCCGACGCGATCACCGTGTCACCCTACCTCGGGGTCGGTGCGTTGGACCCGGCGTTCGAGCTGGCCGGTCGGACCGGTCGGGGGGTGTTCGTGCTGGCGCTGAGCTCCAACCCGGAGGGCGCCGACGTGCAGGCCGCGGTCACCGGTACCGGAGCCACGGTCGCGCAATCGGTGATCGACGCCGTGGCCGCGCGCAATGCCGGTCACTCCGGCGATTTCGGTGTGGTGGTGGGGGCCACTACAGCGGCCGGGGCACTGCGGTTCGAGGCACTCAACGGCCCGATACTGGTACCCGGGATAGGCGCCCAGGGCGCCTGCCTGGCCGACCTGCCCAAGGTCTTCGGTGCGGCGGTCCGCCACGTTCTCCCGACCACGTCACGTGACGTGCTGCGGCATGGACCCGAGCCGGCGTCCCTGCGACACGCCGCACGGCTGATCGCCGACGAGGCGACGGACCTGCTTCAATTCCCGTCGCGGCAGGTCGGGGGTGGCACCCCGCGTTGAACGGCGGATCGCCCTGGGGATACGGTCGCCGCACCAATCCAGACCATTCCTAAGCACTAGAAATCGACGGAGGAGACCGTGGCCCTTCCCGAGCTGACCGAGGAGCAGCGGGCCGCTGCGCTGGAGAAGGCGGCCGCCGCCCGACGTGCCAGGGCCGAGCTCAAAGAACGCCTCAAGCGCGGTGGGACCAACCTCACGGAGGTTCTCGCTCAGTCCGACAGCGACGACATCCTGGGCAAGATGAAGGTTTCGGCTTTGCTTGAGGCCCTGCCCGGCGTGGGCAAGGTTCGCGCCCAGCAGATCATGGAGCGGCTGGAGATCGCCGCCAGCCGGCGGTTGCGCGGGCTTGGTGACCGCCAGCGCAAGGCGCTGCTCAGCGAGTTCGGCCCAGAATGACGTAGAGTGACACAGAGTGACGGCGTGTGAGTTGGGGCCCAGCGAGGCCGCCGGACCCCGGCTCACCGTTGTCTCAGGCCCCTCCGGGGTCGGCAAGTCCAGCGTGGTCGCCGAGGTGGTGCGACGCTGGCCGCAGTTGTTTGTCAGCGTCTCGGTGACCACCCGACCGCCTCGTGTCGGCCAACGGCCCGATGAGCATTACCGCTACGTGGACCACGCCACCTTCACGCGCATGGTCCAGCGTGGTGAGTTTCTGGAGTACGCCGAGTACGCCGGTAACTTCTACGGCACGCCCGCTGCGCCGGTACGCCAGGCGCTGGCCGCTGGCAGGTCGACGCTGCTGGAGATCGAAGTGCAAGGTGCGCGGCAGGTTCGAGCCGCGATGGCCGACGCACTGCTGGTGATGATGGTGCCGCCATCCTGGGAGGCGCTGTATGCGCGGCTGTCCGACCGTGGCACTGAGGATCCCGCGGAGCGGGAGCGCCGGTTGCGGGTGGCACGCGAGGAGTTGGGCGCCGTCGGGGAGTTCGACGCGACGATCGTCAACGACGACGTGCGGCGAGCCGCGCAGGAATTGATAACCTTGATGGTCGGCATGGGTTCCGGACACCGCCGGACCGGCCTCGGTGACATCTGAAGGCATCTGGAGACAGTGAGTGAGCATCCCCACCGAATTGAGCGCGCTGAGCGCGCTGAGCGCGCCCTCGGCCACTGCCCCTGAGGGCATCACCAACCCCCCGATCGACGACCTGCTGGACAAGGTCAGTTCGAAGTACGCTCTGGTGATCTTCGGGGCCAAACGAGCTCGTCAGATCAACGACTACTACGCGCAGCTCGGAGAGGGCCTGCTGGAGTACGTCGGCCCGCTGGTCGAGCCAGGGGCGCGGGAGAAGCCGCTGTCGATCGCGTTGCGGGAGATCCACGGCGGCCTGCTCGAGCACACTGAGGGCGAGTGACACACGCCGGGCCTGTCCGGCCGGACCTATCCCGGCGGATCGTGCTCGGCGTTGCGGGCGGTATCGCCGCCTACAAGGTATGTGAGGTGCTCCGTCGCCTCACCGAAGCGGGGCATCAGGTCCGGGTGGTTCCCACCGAGGCTGCCCTGCGGTTCGTTGGTGCCCCGACCTGGGAGGCGCTGTCCGGACTACCGGTGCAGCACGGCCTGTTCGCCGACGTGCCTGAGGTGCCCCACGTGCAGTTGGGGCAGACCGCCGATCTGGTCCTGGTAGCCCCGGCGACCGCGGATCTGCTGGCTCGCGCCGCATATGGCCGGGCCAACGACCTGCTCTGCGCCACGCTGCTCACCGCCCGTTGCCCGGTGTTGCTGGTGCCCGCTATGCACACCGAGATGTGGGAGCACCCGGCAACGATGCACAACGTCGCCGTGCTGCGCTCGCGCGGAACCGTCGTCGCGCAGCCCGCGACCGGCCGGCTCACCGGCGCCGACTCCGGTGCCGGCCGGCTGCCGGAGCCTACCGAGATAGTCGACCTCGCCACCTTGCTGCTGCACCGTCCAGATCCCCTGCCGCGGGATCTCACCGGCCGGCAGGTGGTGATCTCCGCGGGTGGCACTCGCGAGCCCTTGGACCCGGTGCGTTACCTGGGTAACCGGTCGTCTGGGCGGCAGGGCTATGCGCTGGCCCGAGTCGCGTCCCAGCGCGGTGCGCGGGTGACGCTTGTCACGGCGCACACCGCCGACCTGACCGATCCGGCCGGTGTCGAGGTGGTCGTCGTGGGCACCGCGCGTGAACTGCAGAAGGCCATGCTCAAGGCGGCGCCGGATGCCGATGCGGTGGTGATGGCCGCTGCCGTTGCGGACTTCCGCCCGGCTGATCCCTATCCCAGCAAGATCAAGAAGCTTGATTCGGACCCGGATCCGCTGTCGCTGATCCTCAACCCGGACATCCTGGCCGAACTGGTGCGGCGCCGCCCGCACGGTCAGGTAGTGGTTGGCTTCGCAGCCGAGACCGGTGACGCCGACGGTGGAGTGCTCGCGCACGGCCGAGCCAAACTCGCCCGCAAGAGCTGCGACCTGCTGGTGGTCAACGCTGTCGGGGAGGGTCGCGCGTTCGAGGTCGAACACAACGCAGGCTGGCTGCTCGGCGACGACGGCGTCGAGATCGAATTGCCCGAGGGCCCCAAGACGCTGCTCGCCTCCTACGTCTGGGACGCCGTCGCGGCCCGGCTGAACCGGTGATGAATGGCGGGCCGGGCGACTGACGGGGTGCTCTGGTAGACCCGCCCGGTGAGCAGCGCCGGTCGATCGCGTCGGGGGCAGCCCCGTCGTGGGCAGCAGAGCCCGGCTGCCGGGCTGCCCGTCGCGCGGGTGTGCGTGGATACCCCGCTGGCCCACCTGGACCGCCCCTTCGACTACCAGGTGCCCGCCGAGCTCGACGCGACCGCGGTGCCCGGCGTGCGCCTCCGGGTCCGTTTCGCTGGACGGCTGGTGGACGGGTGGCTGCTGGAACGAATTGAGCGATCCGACCATCCGGGCACGCTCGGCTGGCTGCACCGGGTGGTCTCCGCCGAGCCAGCGCTCAGCCCACAGGTCGCGGCACTGGCTCGGGCGGTGGCTGACCGGTGCGCGGGCACCATGAGTGACGTGCTGCGGCTGGCCGTGCCACCGCGGCACGCCCGCGTCGAGGCCGAGCTGAGCCAACCGTCCATGTCCCTCCCGCAACGACCCGAGGCGGCCGGATGGGGGCGCTACCCTCGCGGGCCGGCCTTCCTGGACGCTGTGCACCACGGCCGGGCGGCGCACGCCTGCTGGCAGGCGCTACCGGGGGAGGATTGGCCCGCCCGGCTCGCCGAGGCCGCGGTCACCGCCGCCGCCGCCGGACGGGGCGCGCTGCTGGTACTGCCAGACCATCGGGACACCGCGCGGGTGCACGCCGCAGTGGCCGCGCTCGCCGGGCCCGACGCGGTGGTCACCCTGGCCGCTGAGTCCGGACCCGCCCAGCGCTACCGCCGGTGGCTGGCGGTGCGGCGCGGCGCAGTGCGCATCGTGGTCGGCACCCGGGCCGCGGCTTTCGCCCCGGTTGCCGACCTGGGACTGATGGTGTTGTGGGACGACGGCGACGACCTGCACGCCGAGCCGCGGGCCCCGTACCCGCACGCCCGGCTGGTGCTCGGCCAGCGGGCCGTGCTCGAGGGCGCGGCGCTGCTGGTGGCCGGCCATGCCCGCACCGCGGAGACGCAGCTGTCGGTCGACACCGGATGGGCGCACGGGATCGTCGCCGCCCGGGAGGTGGTGCGGGCCGCGGCACCGCGAGTCACCGCGATCGGGGAGGACGACACCCAGCTGGCCCGGGACCCATCGGCACGTGCGGCGCGGCTGCCCGCGGTGGCGTTCGAAGCGGCTCGCGCTGCGCTGGGTCGTGACCGGCCGGTACTGGTGCAGGTGCCCCGCCGCGGCTACGTACCCGCGCTGGCCTGCGGGCAGTGCCGCACCGCGGCCCGCTGCCGGCGCTGCACCGGCCCGCTGGCGCTGCCCGACGCTGGTCAGGCCGGCTGCCGGTGGTGCGGCGCCACCGAGGCCGGCTACCGGTGCCCGGCCTGCGGTTCGAGCCGGTTTCGCGCGATGGTGATCGGGGCCAGCCGCACCGCCGAGGAGATTGGCCGCGCCTTCCCCGGGGTGGCGCTGATTACCTCCGGCGGGGGAGAGGTGCTGGCGGACGTACCGCCGGGGCCTGCGCTGGTGGTGGCTACTCCTGGAGCAGAGCCGTTGGCCCGATACGGGGCGGCGCTGTTGCTGGATGCCGCCACGCTGCTGACCCGCCCCGACCTGCGCGCGGCGGAGGAGGCGTTGCGCCGGTGGATGACCGCGGCGGCGATGGTCGAGCCCGCGGCCGACGGCGGCCGGGTGGTCGTGGTCGCCGAGGCGTCGCTGGCCACGGTGCAGGCTCTGATCCGATGGGATCCGGTCGGCCACGCGAGCGCCGAGCTGAGCGCTCGCACCGAGCTCGGGTTCCCGCCCGCGGTGCGGATGGCCGCGCTGGACGGCACCCCAGACATTCTGGCGGGTCTCGAGGTGCCGGCTGGGGCCGA
Source organism: Pseudonocardiaceae bacterium (assembly GCA_050699675.1). Taxonomy (GTDB): domain Bacteria; phylum Actinomycetota; class Actinomycetes; order Mycobacteriales; family Pseudonocardiaceae. Next base: position 421 of record JBOHFU010000244.1, on the reverse strand, counting down.
GGTGCTGGGTCCGGTGCCGGTTCCGGGGGAAGCCGAGGGCGGGCGGGAGCGGCTGCTGGTCCGGGTTCCGCGCTCCCAGGGACTGGCCCTGGCCACCGCGCTGGCCGCGCTGCAGGCCGGCCGCAGTGCCCGCAAGCTACCTGACCCGTTGCGAGTCGAGCTCGACCCGCAGCAGTTGGCCTAACGGGCTCACGAGGCATACTGCGCTGGTGTCTGTGCAACCCGTCCGGCTCTTCGGCGACCCAGTGCTGTACACCCGCGCAGCCGAGGTCGTCGACTTCGACAAGGAGCTGCGCAATCTCGTCCGGGACCTGCTGGACACGATGGCTGCCGAGGGCGGAGCCGGACTCGCGGCACCCCAGCTAGGCGTCTCGCTGCGGGTGTTCACCTACCACTGTGTCGACCGCACCGGGGACGACGT
>JBOHFU010000243.1:0-5768 GCA_050699675.1 Pseudonocardiaceae bacterium | reverse complement strand
GGGCCACGTCCCGTCAAGTGGTGTACGAAGCTGAGCGCGCGATCCTCGCCTGACGGTCAGGCGGCTGCTTCGATCGCGACCACCTCCTCGGGATCGTCGACGGGGTCAGCGAGAGCTTTGGCGATCGACTCGGCGCTCATGTAACGGCGGGCGACGGCCCACTCGTCGTTCTGTTCGGCGAGCAGGGCGCCGACCAGGCGCACGATCGAGGGCCGGTCGGGAAAGATGCCGACGACGTCGGTGCGCCGGCGGATTTCCTTGTTGAGCCGCTCGAGCGAGTTGTTGCTCCAAAGCTGCCGCCAGTGCTCCTTCGGGAAGCCGGCGAAGGCGAGCAGGTCCGGCCCGACCTCGGCGAGCAGTGCGGCGGCCTCGGGGAAGCGACCCTCGAGCTGGGCGACGATGCGGGCGTGCTGCTCGTGCACGGTGGCGGCGTCGGGCTGGGCGAAGATCGTGCGGACCATCGTCGCGACGAAGCTCTGCGCGCTCTTGGGGACGCGCGTGAGCAGGTTGCGCATGAAGTGCGTTCGGCAGCGCTGCCAGCAAGCACCGGGGAGCGTTGCGGCGATCGCGTCGACCAGGCCGGGATGCGCGTCGGAGCTGACCAGCTTCACGCCGCCGAGACCGCGCGCGACAAGCGAGCGCAGGAAGGCGAGCCAGGCGGCGCCGTCCTCAGCCGTGACGACGTCGAGACCGAGCGACTCCCGGAAGCCGTCCTGGTTGACGCCGACGGCGTGGACGGTGCAGACGTTGACGGTCCGCCCGCCCTCGCGGCACTTCACCACCAGCGCGTCCAGCGTCACGTAGGCGTAGGGCGCCCCGTCGAGCGGCCGGGTGCGGAAGTCCTCGACGATCTGATCGAGCGACTTCGCCAGCCGGGAGACCTGGCTCTTCGACATCCGCTCGACCCCCAGCTGCTGCACCAGCTTCTCCACCCGCCGCGTCGAGACGCCGGCGAGATAGGCGTCGGCGATCACCGACACGAACGCCCGCTCAGCCCGGCGGCGCGGCTGCAGCAGCCAATCCGGGAAGTAGCTGCCCTCACGCAGCCTCGGCACCGCGAGCTCGATCGAGCCGACCCGTGTGTCCCAATCGCGCTCCCGGTATCCGTTGCGACGGTTGACCCGCTCCGGCGTCCGCTCCCCGTAGGCAGCGCCGCAGACCGCGTCGGCGTCCGCGCTCATCAGCGCCTCCGCCATCTCCTTGACCATCGCCCGCAGCAGATCTGGGTGAGCCTCCTCGAGTTGCTTGCGCAACCAGCTCGCAGCGTCCATCGTGTTCGCGACCACCGTGCTCCTCCTCGCGCTTGTCTTTGATCGGACTTCGCGAGGATGACGCGGTGGTCAGCTATCACGGGCCCTGCGGGCCCGCCGTCGCCGTCCCGCTCGCTTCATCTGGGAGCAGCGAGCCGGCGACGGAGCTACGGCCGGGGCGCTCGTACACCACGAACGGGGACGCTACTTCCGGCTGCCTAGCTACGACTGAAGCCTCCCGGCACCGGATGTGTGTGTGGACGCTGTGCCTTAAGACCTTCAAGTCGGGCTCGCTCCACTCGCCCGCTTCAGGGTGCGCGAAGCCAAGTAGGGGCCGAGCACACAACGTACGGTCGCGCACGACGGCCTACTTGGTGCTACGCGCCGGCTACGAGTCAGGCTCATCGAGGGGGATTTCTCTGCAGTCAACTCGCTCAAGGTATCCTTGAGTCTCGTGCAGATCCCGGCACAGCCAACGGCTCCAGCGGGCCTCTGGGCCAGCTTCGGTATCGCCGGTCGCGTCGACAAACACTTCCACGCGGTCGGCCCCCAAGATGCGTACGTACTCTGTGTACGGGCCGCCGTCTATCCCGTGTAGCGTCCTGATGAGCTCCGCCTGTCGACCCTGATCGAGGGCGTTCAGGATGCAGCGGTTCTTCCTGCGCTCGTCGGGTGAGACCCGGTGGTTCCTGTTCTCGTACTCGCCGCACGAAGGTAGCTGCCTTCGGCTCTTAACCGAGTCGGGTGTATATGAGCAAGCGCTGAGCAAAGAAAGGGCGAGCACTCCGGCCACGATGAGCGGGACACGGACGCGACGGCCCATACCTTCTTAGACGGTCACGCGGACCGGAAGTTCTCGGCCGGAGCCCCCTTTTGTGGGGACACGTCACGCTGAAAGCCCGTTCCGACGCTCTTAAGGATGACGCAGTCCCACCACGCGTTTCCGTGTGAGGATGGATGGGTTGAGCCGGACCGGGTTTCGCGGGGACCTCGATCCCAGGGTGTCGTCCTGGGGAGAGGAGATCCTCCGCTGTCATGTCGAGACCGAGGAAGTACCCCGAGGAGCTGCTGGAACGCGGCGTCCGCTTGGCGCTCGAGAGCGGCCGTCCGATCGCGCACGTTGCCCGTGATCTTGGGATCAACTCCGAGGTGCTGCGCAAGCGCGTTCGCCAGGTCGAGGCCGACGAGGGATTGAGGCCGCACCTGCCGACGAGCGAGGAGCGCGAGGAGATCAAGCGGCTGCGGCAGGAGAACTTCGAGCTGCGCCGCGCGAACGAGATCTTGAAGTCGGCGAGCGTGTTTTTCGCCAAGGAGCTCGACCCGGACCGACCGAAGTGAGCCGCTATGTCGACGAGCACCGTGGCCGCTTTGGGGTCGAGCCGATCTGCAAGACCCTGGGCGTGTCGGTGTCCGCGTACTACCAGCGTCGCAGCGGTCGTCGCTCGACTCGCGCGGTCGAGGACGAGCGGCTGCTCGGCCGGATCCGCGAGCTGCATGCGGCCAACTACTACGCCTACGGCTACCGGCGGATGTGGCTCGCGCCGCGCCGCGCCGGCGAGCAGGTCCCTCGTTGCCGCGTGCAGCGGTTGATGAAGACCCACGGAATCGTCGGCGCGAAGCGGCGCGGCAAGCCGTGGCGGACAACGAAAGCCGACCCGAAGGCGGCGCGGCGACCCGATCTCGTCCAGCGCGACTTCAGCGCAAGCGGCCCGAACGAGCTCTGGGTCGCGGACCTCTCCTACCTGCGCTGCTGGCAAGGGCTCGTCTTCTTCGCCTTCGTGCTCGACGCCTACAGCCGGATGATCGTCGGTTGGCAACTCGCCGCGCACATGCGCACCGACCTCGTCCTCGACGCGCTGCGGATGGCACTGCACCGACGCGGACCCGGCGCCGACGTCGAACTGATCCATCACAGCGACCGCGGCTCGCAGTACACCTCGATCGACTACACCCAGACGCTGATCGATCACCGCGTGCTCGCCTCGGTCGGCACGGTCGGCGACGCCTACGACAACGCCCTCGCCGAGTCGTTCGTCGACAGCTTCAAGACCGAGCTGATCGCCGACCGCGTCTGGCAGACCCGCAGCCAGCTCGAGCTCGCCGTCGTCGAATACATCGGCTGGTACAACACGAGCCGCCTGCACGAGAGCCTGGGCTACATCCCGCCGCTCGAATACGAGCAACAGCATCTCCTTCGAGAACCGATTACGCTCGTCGAGGCGATGGTGTGAACCCAACTAACCCGGTCCCCGTCCAACCCGGTCCGGCTCAGGTCAGGCGAGTAAAGCCAACGAGCGAGACCATCCGGGCTCGGAACCCGCCTTCGGTTCCAGTGTGTCGCGCGGGCACTCTTGCCCCTGCCGGGCAACGCGTGCCCGCCGCGCCAAATCAGGGAGCCCTGGCCGCTGTCGGCCCGCGCATGAACGCCGCCACCGCATCCCGGTCATCGTCCTCGATCCGAGGCATCGGGACGTAGCCGCGACTCGCAGCCCAGACGATCCGCGCCAGTCGAGCCAGCCGCATCGACGCTCCGGCGGCGCGGCCCAGCCACGGTGCGACGTAGAACACCCGCTGCCCTGCCTTCGCACGGAGCCACTCGCCGGCAGCCTCCTTGCTCAAGTACTTCGATAGGTATCGGGCTACACGTCCGGCCTGGTTTGGTCCCTGGTACTGGCGCTGCTTCCAGAGCGCATGGCGGTAGCCATCCACGAAGCCGAGCCCGTGCGCGGCCGACTTTCGCGCGAGCGCGTTCACGAAGAACCGTGCGAACGCCTTCTCGAGCTTCGTGCCATGGCCCAGGACCACGTGCGCGTGATCGAGCCCGCGTTGTTGCGGTTCCAGCGTCTGAACCAGGAGGCAGGCGGACGGGTCGACCTCGTAACCAGCCTTCCGCATCGCCCGCAGCGCATAGGTGCGGGCGTCGTTCATCAGGCCCCGCCGTCGACCCGGGAACGCGTCGTTCTCCCGTTCGGCTACCTGAGGCTTGACCTTGCACCCTCGTGGCCCGGAGCACGGGAGGCCGGGATGCCCTTTCCTGTCGCAGTCCCACCAACCCTCACGATGGTCCTGCGTGACTGCGATGACGATGAACGGTCCGCCGTGCGTCTCCAGGGCCCGGCGAATGACGGCCTCGCGATCCCGGGCCCAGGTCGGGTTGACGAGCGGGCACCAGCGCCGACCGCAGCTGCGCCGCTCGCGGTGGATGATCCGTCCACAGCCGGCGCAGAGCTTACGGTCGCCGCCGACCGACTCCGGCCGGATCTCAGCGATGACCTCCTCAGTCCGGCGGAACGCGGCCCGCTGTTCGCCCGTGTACGTCGGGACAATGCGCGGCGGCGTCGCGACCGGGCGGGCGCGTCGAGCCGAAACAGCCGAAGCTGCGCGACTGTCGCCTCACGACTCACGAGCGCCTTTCCGTGACGCTTTCGTCAGCCGCTGGACTATGCGGAGAAGCTCAGCCGGGAGTTCGGGTTCCTGAGCGCCGGCCGGTTCGCGGCCTAATGAGCCCTCGTCACCTTCCTCGGAAAACACCGGTTCGAATCCGGTCCGCGCCTTCGACGCTATGCGAATCGGCTCCAGCAATGCGAGGATCCCCGGCGCGCAGGCGTCGGCGTGGAAGCCGAACCCGAGGTGGTGCACCCGGGCGAGGTCGCGTCGGTAGTACTGCTCGGACGCCGCCATGAAGCGCATCATCTAGGCCGGGCCAGGCGCGTGTAGGTTGTCCTCACCCTGGTGGACGTCAACAGGAACGCTCCCGTGGTCGCCGCGACCGAGATCGACGTCGCCGCGACCCCCGAAGCCGTCTGGGACGTCCTGACGGACATCGAGAGCTGGCCGCGCTGGAACCCGGACGTCAAGTCGATGTCCCTGCAGGGCGGCCTCACGAAGGGCTCGGTGTTCCGCTGGCGCGCGGGGCCGGGGACGATCACGTCGACGATCCAGCGCGTCGAGCCGCCGAAGCTGATCGCCTGGACGGGCACGACCCTCGGCATCAAGGCGAAGCACGTCTACCGCCTCGAGCCGCGCGGCGAGGCCACGCTCGTCCAGACCGAGGAGTCGTACGAAGGGCTCGTCGCTCGTCTCCTGCGGGGCTCTCTGCAGAAGACGCTCGAGAACGGGCTCTCCGACGGGCTCCGGTATCTGAAGGCTGAGACGGAGCGCCGGTCGGCCTGACCGGAGCCGGACCACCCGGAAGTCTGGCGACAGAGGCCGGGTCATCTACCACCAGCTGGGGTGCCCCGTTCGGGGTACTGCGGTCGAGGGAGGAGACATGCACGAGGACTTCATGTGGGGCGGGCTGCGCTCGCGGCTCGAACGACGAGGGGCTCTGAGTCCGCGCCCGGCTCCGGCGCACGCAGACCGGCGGCCGTCGGAGCCCGGGAGGGCGGCAGGGCGGGGTGCCATCGCCGCCCCGGCTCGCGGTCGGAGGGACATCCCGCTCGTGACCGTGAGCCGGTAGGCGGGGCAGCCCGCACCGCCGGCGCGCCATACACTTGACGGCGATGCGGGCGGCCATCG
>JBOHFU010000242.1:0-5785 GCA_050699675.1 Pseudonocardiaceae bacterium | reverse complement strand
CCCCGACGAGGACAACCCAATCCTGGAACGACCACCACCCCAGCCAAAGCCCCCACCACTCGCCGAACCGCCAGACCCTCACGAGCCACCGCCCTTCTAGCGGGCGTTGCGGCACCGAGGTCAGCCCCGGATGGGCCGGGCCTCGTCATAGACCGGTGGCGTTCGTCGAGTGGGCATGGTGCACCTTCACCTCGGGGTGTGGCTGGTGACCGGCTGGTCGCCGGGAGCCGAGCGTGGGGGGCCGCTCGCTCAACCGGCGACCAGCCGGCGATCTTCTTCTGTTCTGGGTCGTCATCGCGGTGGCCAGCCGGGCAGCCCGCACTCCGGCCCGGCTTGGTGAGGGCGGTTGGATCGTCATCGGGCGTTGCTGGGCGCGGGGAACGCGCAAGCTCGCGGGCGCCGGGTAGTCGGCGGTGGGGGCCTCGGGATGCGCGGGGTGCACTAGGTGCAGCAAGGCCCGCAGCGCCGGCTGCGGCGGACCCTCGTAGGACCAGACCACGACCTCAGGGGCGAAGATGTCCACCGTGCCCCGTTTGGGTACCCGGGCTGTGTTGATCCGCTCGAAGTTCTGGATGGTGAGCAGATCCAGGCAGTGGTCCCACTCGTAGCAGGCGACCAGCGCATTCGGCGCCGCCTTGGGTCCGCAGCGGTACAGCGTGAACCCGTCGGCGACCACCTCGACGAGTAGCTGTTCCACCCCAGCGGGCAGGCCCACCTCCTGTCCACCGTGGTGATGCGCTGCTGATGGGAGCCGTGTCATCAGCTTGTGCCTCCTGCGCCGCAGCCGCCGGCCACCGGTAGACGGCGTAGCAGGGGATGCAGGTGCGCACCGTAAGAAGGCGCGGGGCAGCTCGACCGGCGGCCCGCCGGAGTCTTGGTGGGGAACTGGGGGTCGGGTATCCGCAGGGCAGGCAACACCAGGAATCCGCCCAGCTCAGCGCTGGTCAGCGGGAGCCCAGAGACATGCAGGGCGTAGTCCATAGCGGCGCTCCCGATGGCTGGCGACGTCGCTCGTGTCAGTAAGCTACCGACAGTAAGCGCTTCACTAGTCGCACAGTACAATAGGAACATTCCAGTTGTCTACCTCGGTTGGGGTGTTGCCTGTCAGGTGACACACTGGAGACATGTCGAGTTCGCCCATGGTGTCCCGCCTTCAACTGGGCCGTGAGCTGCGACGACTACGCGAAGCCGCGGGCCACGGCCGAGACGTCGCGGCCACCGAGCTGGAATGCGGCGTGTCAAAGATCAGCAAGATCGAGACCGGCAAAGCGACCCTGCGACCGGCTGAGGTCAAGGCCCTGCTCGACCGGTACGGCGTGACCGACCGTGAGGCGGTGCTGCGGCTGGCCCGGGACGCGCGTCGCCGGTCAACCCACCGGGTGCCGGACTGGGCCAAGACCTTCGTCGGCCTGGAAGCCGACGCCACCGAGATCCGGACTTACCAAACTGAGCTGGTCCCCGGGCTGCTGCAGACCGAGGAGTACGCCCGCGTGGTCACCCAGGCCGCCGAGCCCACCCGGGACCCCAGGGAAGTGGAGAGGCTGGTCGCCGCACGGATCGAGCGCCAGCAACGGTTGCACTCCCACGGCGCACCGCTGATCTGGGCGATCCTCAACGAGGCCGTCATCCGCCGCCAGGTCGGCGACAAAGAGACCATCGGGCGGCAACTGGAACACCTGATCACGCTGGGCACCGACCCCAACATCACAATTCAGGTGCTGCCGTTCTCCGCCGGCGCGCACCCGGCAATGGGATCCAGCTTCGTGCACCTGCGCCTGGCCGACCCCCCCGACGCCGAGATCATCTACCTCGAGGACATGGCCAGCTCCGACTACCTGCCCAATCCCACCCAGATAGCAAGCTACCTCGTGGCGTTCGGCACGCTGGCCCAAAAGGCGCTCAACCCCACCGCCTCATCCGTCCTGATCAAAAACGCCGCACTAGGTGAGTGAAGGATGAACACGCACAACAACCACAACCCCGATCTGGCCGGCGCCACCTGGCGCAAGGCCAGCTACAGCAACGGCAACGGCGGCGACTGCGTGGAAGTCGCCAGCCTCACAGGCGGACACCGCGCCGTGCGAGACAGCAAGAACCCCGCTGGCCCCGCCCTGACCGTCACGGCGGCCGAATGGGGTGCGTTCACCGCCGGTGTACGCGCCGGCGAGTTCGACTGACCAGCGTCGCCGCGCTCTGTCCCAGCCAGGGCAGCGTTGTAGCCGGCGCCGGCGCCGATCTCTTGCAGCCCGCATTCCGCCTGGAACATTCCAGTTGTCTACCTCGGTTGGGGTGTTGCCTGTCAGGTGACACACTGGAGACATGTCGAGTTCGCCCATGGTGTCCCGCCTTCAACTGGGCCGTGAGCTGCGACGACTACGCGAAGCCGCGGGCCACGGCCGAGACGTCGCGGCCACCGAGCTGGAATGCGGCGTGTCAAAGATCAGCAAGATCGAGACCGGCAAAGCGACCCTGCGACCGGCTGAGGTCAAGGCCCTGCTCGACCGGTACGGCGTGACCGACCGTGAGGCGGTGCTGCGGCTGGCCCGGGACGCGCGTCGCCGGTCAACCCACCGGGTGCCGGACTGGGCCAAGACCTTCGTCGGCCTGGAAGCCGACGCCACCGAGATCCGGACTTACCAAACTGAGCTGGTCCCCGGGCTGCTGCAGACCGAGGAGTACGCCCGCGTGGTCACCCAGGCCGCCGAGCCCACCCGGGACCCCAGGGAAGTGGAGAGGCTGGTCGCCGCACGGATCGAGCGCCAGCAACGGTTGCACTCCCACGGCGCACCGCTGATCTGGGCGATCCTCAACGAGGCCGTCATCCGCCGCCAGGTCGGCGACAAAGAGACCATCGGGCGGCAACTGGAACACCTGATCACGCTGGGCACCGACCCCAACATCACAATTCAGGTGCTGCCGTTCTCCGCCGGCGCGCACCCGGCAATGGGATCCAGCTTCGTGCACCTGCGCCTGGCCGACCCCCCCGACGCCGAGATCATCTACCTCGAGGACATGGCCAGCTCCGACTACCTGCCCAATCCCACCCAGATAGCAAGCTACCTCGTGGCGTTCGGCACGCTGGCCCAAAAGGCGCTCAACCCCACCGCCTCATCCGTCCTGATCAAAAACGCCGCACTAGGTGAGTGAAGGATGAACCGGCACGACCTGGCGAGCGAGTGAGGCGTAGCGACGAGGACCCGGCACGACCGCTGGCAGTAGCCGGAACTCGGTCGCGACCCTGTGCGGCAGTGTGTCGGTGCCGCGCCCCGTGAACTCGACGAGAGCGACGTCTGGCAGGACCGAAATGTCGCTGGGGTCGAGTTCACGGACAGTGCCCCGGGCAAGCCCCGTCAGGTGGATGGTTGAGGTGGGCTGGTGCGGCGGGTCGCGACCCGCCGCATCCGTACCAGCAGCGCCGCCGAGGGGGTGACCTTGCCGCTCAAGTAGGTGGACAGCCGCGACACGGAGGTGCCGATCGCCGAGGCGAACTCCGCCCTGGCCATTCCGGAAGTCGCCTGCAACCGGGTGATTTCGGCAGCCACCGCAGCGCGCTCAGCGCGCTCGGCCCACCTCCGAGCGGCAGCGAGCACGTCAGCCATCACGACACCGACACCGTAGGGCCGTGACACCTCCAGCGCCTCCTCCACTCGCCGGGCAACCGGCCCCCACGGATCTTCGTCGATCGCTGCGGCGAGCCGCCGCCAGTGCCCCAGGCCGCCCCGCTCCAGCGCGGTGAGGACCGCTTCGGTGGGCCAGACCTCAACCGGATCCTCCGGCGAGACGTCGATGTTGCGGAACACCAGGCTCATCGCAGGCCTCCCACCATCGTGGTCGCCAGCCTGCGGCAGACCGACACGACCTCGTCCCACTCCTGCCAGCGCGCGGCAAGGTTCTTGTACTGGCGAAGGTTCTTCGTGGTCGAGCGGTCCTTGGGGACCGGCTCGGCGAGCTGACGGACGAGCTGGGACGCGACCCCGTCCCCGGCCCCGTGCTGGTCGGCGTAGTACTCGTCGATGCTCGACAGCGTCACGGCCGCATGATCGATCCCCATCTGGTCGGCCAGCGCCGCGACGTCGAGGTAGTCACGAGTCTGGTTGCGGCGAAGGATGAGGAACGCCGTGACCCGCAAGGTCTCGTCGGGGGTCGGTGCGGTGATGGACTCACCCGACGGGAGCGCAATCCGTACGGTCTCCAACGGGGTTCGCCGAATCAATTGCCGGATCCCGGTCTCGATCCCGCCGAGCTCCCTGATAATGATCTTCTCTGGGGTGACGCGGTTGGTCACCCAGCCGTCCTGCGACTCGACCGCGTCGAGCACCGCGTCGAAGCGATCGGCGAGGTCCGCCAGCACGTGATCATGATCATAGGAGTCGCGGTGACCCGCATAAAGGGTGGCTGCCGAGCCACCGACGAGTACCGCGTCGGGAACCAGCTCCTGCAGGCGTGCAGCAGACCTCAACACCCGCATCAGGGCGGGGTTGCGCACGCCCACCGGATCGTCGACCACAACCTGACTATATCAAATCTGATAAACCTGTACTCTCCGGTCGGCGTGGGCGTGCCGGATGGTTCCACACCCGCTGCTGGAAGGTGCGGGCGCGCTCAGGGTTCTGGTCGCCAGACTCGCGGGGAGAACCCACCGCGTCCCGGGTCCTTGCCAGCAACTTGCCGAGACCAAGGGCGCTCTCGTCCACGGACCATCGAAGCGCCACCTTCCCGGGTATCTTTCAGGCGGTCCGCGCCAGGCTGAGCTCGAAGCGCAAGGCCTGCTCCACTTGAGCGACCGTGAGATCGAACAGGTCAGCAATCGTCTCGGTGGACTCGCCAGCTCGAAACTGCTCGGCAACCACCTCCGTCGGCACCGCCCGCACCACCGGTCGCCCGTACTGATGCAGCGGATCGAGTGTGACCAGCCCCCCGAATTGCACCGGGACCACGGCGTTCACCTCGCGGTCGGTGTCGCCGACATACCGGAGATCGTCGACGAAGCTCTTCACCGGGGCCGACATCATCGCTTGCCCGCTGCGGACCACAACGAGCATCTCGTGACCCGTTATGCCAACTTCCTGCTGGACATGGCGAACAAGCTCACGGCCGTCGATGTCGAGGAAGGGCCTGGCGTGCGCGAGCGGATACCCACCGAACTCCTCGCGCAGCCGGACCACGGCAGGACGCAGGCGGTGCATGGACGCACCGCGCGCGCGGAACTCGGTGAGCAACCTCGTCTCGACGAACTCCCCCCAGGTCACTTCCTCATCACGGGTACGTTCGGCTCGAACAACCGGCGGATAGTGCACCCCGCCACGGTCATAGCCATCAATCCACCGGCGTGCCGTGCCAGGGGGCAGCGCGAGAAGCCAGTCGACGTCCGAGAGGCCGTAGACGCGGCGATCAAGCAGCGAGACCGTCACCGCCGAATCTTGTCACGTATCTCGGACACGAACACGCCACATCGCAAACGTGGCGCGTCTGTCTCCGGGCAGGGCACCCCCGGCCGAATACTGTGCTCGATGACTCGCGGCACGTGGTGGCCGTTGTGCCTAACGTCATCGTGACGGTAGGCGTCGGTTCTTTGGCTTGCCCGGTCGCCTATGCGGGCTCGTTTGGGGCGTGACCGGCAGGGATGCTACGCCGTGATGGCGGCTGGGTTGGCAGACTCGTCCCATGACCGGACAGAACACTGCGAGTCAACCGCCGTACATCCTCGTGCTGTGGGACATCGACCACACCCTGATCGAGACACGCGGAGTCGGCCGGGCCATCTACGAGCGGGCATTCCCTGCCG
>JBOHFU010000241.1:0-5786 GCA_050699675.1 Pseudonocardiaceae bacterium | reverse complement strand
CGCAGCGGCGTCCAGCACCGCCGAGACCCCGCTGGCGCGGACCAACTTCATCAAGTGGCCGAGCAGCCCGAAACCGGTGACGTCGGTGGCGCACCGCGCGCCGGCCGCCACCGCAGCCGCTGAGGCCAGCGCGTTGAGGGTCGTCATCGTCGCCACGGCGTGCGGGAAGACCTCGCCGGTGGCCTTGTGCCTGCTGTTGAGCACACCGACACCCAGTGGTTTGGTCAACGACAGCGGTGTTCCCGCCACCCCCGCGTCGTTGCGCAGGATCCGCTGCGGGTCAGCGATGCCGGTGACGGCCATGCCGTACTTGGGTTCCGGATCGTCCACGCTGTGCCCGCCGGCCAGGTGGCAGCCGGCGCTACCGCACACGTCGAGGCCGCCGCGCAGCACCTCGGCTGCCAGCTCGAAGGGCAGCACCTCACGCGGCCAGCCGAGCAGGTTCACCGCGACCACCGGCCGCCCGCCCATCGCGTACACGTCGGACAGCGCATTGGCCGCCGCGATCCGGCCCCAGTCGTAGGGGTCGTCGACCACTGGGGTGAAGAAGTCCGCGGTGGCGATCACCGCTAGACCGTCTTCGATCCGCACCACTGCGGCGTCGTCACCGTCGTCCAGACCGACGACCAACTCGCCGGCCGGGTCGGCCACCTCGGCGCCGACCAGCCCGGCCACCACCGACTCCAGCTCACCCGGCGGGATCTTGCAGGCGCAGCCACCGCCGTGCGCGTACTGGGTGAGCCGGATCGCCGTCGTGGTCATAGCGCCACCGTAACCTCGTCCGCGACCGGCGGTCAGAGGTCGTGCGCCACCGCGTATGCGCCACCATGGGCTGGTGGGCAGTACGGAACTGGCGCGGGCCTGGCGGGTGCTCCGGCCGGGCCCGATGAGCACCCGCCCGCTGCAGCCGGTGCGGGAGTCGCCGCCCCGACCGGCGGCTGGTGAGCTGCTGGTACGGGTGCTGGCCTGTGCGGTATGCCGCACCGACCTGCATGTCGCCGAGGGTGACCTACCGGTCCACCGGCGCGGTGTCGTTCCCGGCCATGAGGTGGTCGGCGAGGTCATCGGGTCGGGGCAAGGCGGGACCGGTGGGTTCGAGGTGGGGCAGCGGGTAGGTATCGCCTGGCTGCGCCGCACCTGCGGACGTTGCCGGTACTGCGCCCGCGGGTTCGAGAACCTCTGTTCACATTCGGAGTACACCGGCTGGGATGCCGACGGCGGATACGCCGACTACACCACGGTGCCCGCCGGCTACGCCTACCCGCTGCCCGATGGCTACTCCGACACCGAACTCGCGCCGCTGCTGTGCGCCGGCATCATCGGGTGGCGGGCGCTGCGGCGGGCCGACCTGCCGCCGGGCGGCCGCCTCGCCCTCTACGGCTTCGGCGCCAGCGCACACCTCACCGCCCAGGTCGCCCTGGCGCAAGGCGCGACCGTGCACGTGCTGACCCGCAGCCCGCAGGCCCGCAAGCTGGCCCTGGCACTGGGCGCCGCCTCGGCGGGCGGGGCCGCCGACCCACCGCCGGAGCCGGTCGACTCCGCGATCCTGTTCGCCCCCGCTGGAGAGCTCGTGCCGCCGGCCTTGGCGGCTCTCGATCGGGGCGGCACCCTGGCGCTGGCCGGTATCCACCTCACCGACATCCCGGTCCTGCGCTACCAGCAGCACCTGTTCCAGGAGCGGCAGATCCGCAGCGTCACCGCCAACACCCGGCAAGACGGTGATGACTTCCTCGGCTTCGCCGCCGCACACCGGCTGCACGTCGCTACCACCCCCTACGCACTGGACCAGGCTGACGTGGCACTGGCCGATCTTGCAGCCGACCGGGTGCACGGTGCGGCCGTCCTGATTCCCTGACCAGTTCGGCTAGATCACATAGTGCAGCACCCCGCCGGCAGCCGGCCCTCACGCTCCTCCCCGCAAGTCGACGACCGGTGCGGACCCGCCACCGACGCTACGCAGGCAGGCGATGACCTCCTCGTCGGTGCTCTGGGAGAAGTCGTCGTACCACCCGCCAATCGCCCGAAGCAGCCGGGGGGTGGCAAGAGCGATCAGTTCATCGGCGGCGTCGGACAGGTCGCGGGCCCAATTGAAGGGTGCCACCGGGACGGCAAGAACAACCCGAGCCGCGCCCTGAGCTCGAGCAACCTGGCAGGCAGCCCGGGCGGTGGATCCGGTCGCGATGCCGTCGTCGACGACCACCGCGGTCCGCCCGACCAGCGAAAGGCGGGTTCGATCACCCCGGAACCGCTGGGCGCGCCGCTCGAGCTCGGCCCGCTCCCGGCGTTCCACGTCGGCCAACTCATCGTCGGTGACACCGGCACGACGTACCGTCTCCGGCACGAGGACGCGCACACCACCTTCGCCGATGGCGCCCATGGCCAGCTCGGGCTGCGACGGCACCCCGAGCTTACGCACCACGATCACGTCCAGGGAGGCGCCGAGAGCCGACGCGACCTCTGCCGCAACCGGGACCCCACCGCGCGGCAGCCCCAGGATTACCACGTCCTCGCCCCGCAGATGCCGCAGACGCCGGCCCAGCCGCCGCCCAGCGTCTCCACGATCGACGAACACGCCGCGCCACCTCCTCGGCTGACGACTCCGATTATCCCGATCTGATCAGGCGGAACGCTCACCGTCGAGGGACAGTGCTGGGCCAAGACACGCCGCGGAGGACGTCGGCGGACCTGGCTACCGGGGCGGGCCTGCTACGACGGTGAAGTCGGTTGAGAGCTCGCTGGCGCCACATGTCGCGGACACCTGGTAGCGACCCGGAGCGGCATCCGGGTGGACGGTGGCGGTGCCGAACAGGTGCCACGGTTGGTGGCCCTCGGGGTTGCCGCTCAGCGGACCGATGTCGAGTACCGGCGACTGCACCGCGCCAAGGTTGTCCAGACAGGCCACATCGAGCGACACCGCGGAATTCGGAGCGCCCTGCTCTGGGACCACCCTCAACCAGCTCACCGAGGGCGCAAGGTTCGGCGACGAGCTGGGTTCAGCTATCGGCCTGGCTGCCTCTGAGCAGGATGCACAGACCATTCCCAGGCTGACAATGCTTAAGGCTACGAAACCGGTCCGGACGCTCATAGCTGCCGCAGTATGCCCTGTCACCACAACAAGCATGACCTGCCCACTGCCGTCCGCTACCGGCTTCTGGTGGTTGCCCGGGGCGGTCGTCCCTACCGCCCCGGGCAACCACACCCCCCGCGGGACCCCCACACGAGGCAACGCCTACCGGGTCGGTCATCACGGTAGCGAAACCACCGGGCGAAACATACCAGCGGGTGTGTTTGAACCGCCACCCCAGCTAGGTGCTGACCTGATGGCGTGAGGCGGGTAGCTTCGAATCGTCATGTTCAGCACCGCTCCTCGGAAGCCCGGAGCCGCCGACAGCGACGCGTCCGCTGGCCGGGCTAAGCTGCAACCGCGGGCCCGGGCCACCCGACTGGCGATTCTGAACGCCGCCGCCGAGCACTTCGCTCGCACCGGCTATCACGCCACCTCGCTGGACAGAGTGCTGGCCGACAGCGGCGGGACCAAGGGAGCGTTGTATTTCCACTTTCCCTCCAAGGATGCCTTGGCGCGAGCGGTCATCGCCGAGATGGTGCAGCGATGGGGGAAGCTCCGCATGCGAGTCAGCGACCGCGGGCTGGACCCGCTCTCGGCGCTGCTGGCCCTGGTCGATGAAGTGATCGCTCGACTGATTGGCAGCCCGATCGCCCGGGGCGGCACGCGACTGCTCAATGATCTGCCGATGCGCCCCGAGGACGCCCGCGGACACTACGCCTTCGGCGAACGCGACGCGCTCGCTTTGCTGACTCAGGCGGCGCGGGTCGGTCTGCTGCGCGAGGGGATCGAACCCACACTGGTGGCCCGGCAGGTCGTTGCGCTGCTGGCCGGACACCGGCAGATCTGCGACGCCTTGGGCGACCGCCAGCAGCTATGGCAGCGGGTCGATGAGGCATGGAGCCTACTGCTTCCGGCAATCAGCACCGACGCTTGGTTGGCCGAGTGGAGCGCCACGCCGTGGGCGTCGCGGCCCCGACCGGGGCTTGAGGAAGATGAGAGCGAACTCGGCGATCGTTCTCCGTGATCATTCGCCTCAGGTGCGGATCAGCCCCGCTGCAGCACCCGGAAGGTGTCCACCACCCGATTGGCCTGCGGAAGCACGGCCTTGGGATCTGAGCCGGCTGCGGTGAACACGGTGATGCCGAAGTTGGTGGGTTCGTTCTTGACGGTGATCGCCAGGAAGCGGACGCGAACATTCTTGGAGTTGGTCCCGTTCCCGCCGTAGATCAGGGCCGGCAGTGGACCCACATGCTTACCTTCCGGCGGAAGCACCTTGACATCGCGGTACTTGCCGGCGACCTCCTGGAAGAACAGCGTGCTGGCCACCGGCAGCGATCCGGGACGGCTGAGGCCGAGAGTGATCACCGTGGCGTTGTCCGGGCTGGTCACCGTGGTAGTGCGGCCCGACTGGGTGGTGGACCACCCCTCGGGAGCCTCGAAGCGGTACCCACCAGCGGTGTTGACCACCTCCTGAGGGTCGACCGGGTTACCACCCTTCAACACCAAGGCGGTAACCCCGAACCCGCCGGCCAGTAGCAGCGCCACCACACCGATGAGAGCGACGATCGGCCGACTCCGCAGCCGGGTGATCAAGGTATTCATCAGGGCGCCGATCGTAGAGGGGATCGTTGGTGGACATGCCAGCGGGGGCCGGCGAACCGATCGCCGACCCCCGCCGAGTGCGCTCTACAGACTGTGCTTGCCAGCCTGACGGCGAGTAGCCGCCACGGTCAGCGCGCCCAGACCGGTGAGCAGGAAACCACCAGCCAGCAGCGGCATGACGTCGGCACCGGTCTCAGCAAGACCACCGCCCTCGCCCTTCTCGCCGCCACCGTCACCCTTGTCACCCTTGTCGTGGTCCTTCTTGTGGTGGTCGCGGCCCTTGGTCTCGTGCGCGAGGGTCTCCGCCTGGCCCAGCACCACCAGGAGGGTCCGGTTCAGCACGTCCAGGCGCAGCATCTCCTGCACGCTGCCAGCACCCTTGGGGTTCTTGAAGATGACTGACTTGCCCTGGTTGAGGAACAGGCACAGGATCGCCGAGTCACCACAGTCATCGAGAAGCGTGATGGCCTCGGGCTCGTCGAGCAGGTAGGAAGACTCGCCGTCACTGTCGATGCCGAGCAGGTATGAGCCGCGCTTGGTGTCCGGCTCTTTCGACTTCGACTCGGAGTCGGAGTGCACGGCCTGCAGACCTAGACCGTCACAGGACTCGGTCAAACTTTCCCGCTTGCCGACGCAGAGGTTGAGCAGCTCGTTGGCGGACTCGGCCTTGGTGTGGCCGTGCTCCTTGTCCCGCTCGGCAACACCGAGGCCCTCTGCGACACCGAGGGACAGCAGGCCATCGCACTCGTAAGTAGCGGTCACATCCTCGTCGTCGTCGCCGCCCAGGCACAGTGCCAGGACGCCGCCACGAGCGGCCGCGAGCGACGAGTCGCGATCTTCGGTAGCGACCACATCGTGGTACAGCAAGCTCAGGCAGATCACACCGCCGGTACCCTCGCAGAGGCCGACGGTCAGGTTGTCGCCGTCCTTCTCGTTACCCTTTGAGTGTGCGCTGGAACCGATGATCTGGTCGCCGCCCAGGCCAAGGATGGTGGAGTCGGCGTGCGCCTCGCCGTTGTCCTCGATCGTGGCGTCGTACTTGGTGATCTCGAGGAGATGCTCCTTGAGCAGATCGACGTCGGCGACAGCACCCGAGGCGTGGTCCGGGGGCCTGGGG
>JBOHFU010000240.1:0-5820 GCA_050699675.1 Pseudonocardiaceae bacterium | reverse complement strand
GTTTCGCGCTGCGGTGCGGCTGGCCCGCTGGTTGGCGACCCCCGCTGCCAGCGCCAGTTCTCTGACTGGCCTGATCGGTCGGCACCGGGACGCCGATGCCTGGGTGGATTCGGCCATCAACCACGCGTCGGTCGGGGTCGGTGACCCCGACCTCGGTCGGGCGCTCGGTGCAGTGCTGGAGGCTGCCCGGCGCCGTCGGGACAGCCACGACCGGACCTTCGCCGAGGCACTCGCCGGCCATACCGCCAGCCAGGACCCTGATCCGGCGGTTCGGCACCTCGAGAACCTGCTGCCCGAGGTGGTGTTGCCGCTCACCCGGCACACACCCGTCTTGTTGCTGGTCATGGATGGGATGAGCGTTGGGGTCGCCACCGAGGTGATGGCCAGCGCGCTAAGCAACGGCGCGCAGGGGTGGGTCGAGGCGCTGCTGCCCGCCGCGGACCGTCGGGCCGCGGCGCTGGCCGTGTTCCCGACGCTCACCGAGATCAGCCGCGCCTCGCTGCTGTCCGGAACGCTCGTGACCGGCGCGCAGTCGCAGGAGCACCGGGGGTTCAGCGCGGTGGTGCGCGCGGCAGGACTCACCGGCCGGCTGTTCCACAAGAAGCCACTCGACGTCTCGCAGCCCGGCTTCGCGGTCGCTGACGATGTCGGTGCGGCGATCGACGACGTCGAGGGCACGCGGCTGGTCGCCTGCGTGCTCAACACCATCGACGATGCGCTGGACCGCTCTGACCCCGCAGGCACCGCATGGGGTGTCGACGCCGTCAAGCATCTCGCTCCGCTGCTGGAGCGGGCCGGCCGGACCGGCCGCACGGTGGTCCTCACCGCCGATCACGGGCATGTCGTCGAACGTCGGGCGGGCACGCAGCGCTGCTATCCCGACATCTCCAGTAGCCGCTCTCGGGCAGCCGGTACGGCAGGCGAGGGCGAGGTCCTGGTGGCAGGCCCGCGGGTGCTGGCCCATGGCGGCCGCGCCGTGCTCGCGGTGGACGAGCGGCTGCGCTACGGGCCGCTCAAGGCGGGCTACCACGGTGGTGCGAGCCCGGCTGAAGCGGTCGTACCGGTGTGCGTGCTCGTGCCCGGTGACGTACCCGAGGGCAGCGATCTGGTGCTGGCTGCACCCCAAGAGCCCGCGTGGTGGTCCGGACCGGTGCGGGCGGGCGGGTCCGCCGCGGTGCGCCAGCCGCTCACACTGTTCGACGAGCCGGTCGCGGAGCCGTCGGCCGGCGCCGGGCTCGCGGCCGTGGTGCTGCGCTCGCGCTCCTTCGCCAGGCAGCGTGCGCTGGCGGGGCGCGGGATGATCATGGAGCATCTGGAGTCACTGCTGGCCGCGCTGCTCGACGCGCCGGACCGCCGGCTTGCGCCCGCGGCTGCCGCGGCGACGGCCGGTATCCCGGTGTCTCGGCTGCGGGGCGCCGTGGCGCAGGCTCAGCGGCTGCTCAATGTGGAGGGCTACCCGGTGCTCCGGTTTGACGTGGACGGGGCAACCGTGGTGCTCGACGAGGCGCTGCTGCGCGAGCAGTTCGATGTCTGATGTCTGAGGTTTCCCCGAGACGCCGTCGGGAGGTGCTCGACGCGCTCCGGCGGGGCACCGTACCTGCGGGTGGGCTCGACCTGCTGGCGGTCGGGCTGGACCGGGTGGCCGGGACCTTCGACGGGGAGTTCGCCGCTGTCGCGTCGGGTGGCGCGGCCTTCAAGGCCGTGCGCGGGGAGTATGGCTCCGGCAAGACGTTCCTCGCGCGCTGGCTGGGGGAGCGCGCGAAGGGACGCGGCATGGCCGTCGCCGAGGTGCAGATCTCCGAGACTGAGACGCCACTGCACCGCCTCGAAACGGTGTACCGGCGGCTCTGCGAGCGCCTGACTACCGCGACCGCGCCGCCCAGCGCGTTCCGTCCGCTGCTGGATGCGTGGCTTTACGCCCTGGAGGAAGACGTGCTCGCCCACGGGGACGTCGGGCCTGAGCTGCTGGGGGAGCGGGTCGACGTGCTACTGGAGAGGCGGTTGGGCGACCTCGCACGCAGTACCCCCGGCTTCGCCGCCGGATTGCGCGGCTACCGGCGGGCGGTGGCTGGCGACGACAGCGCTACCGCGGAGGGTGTGGCCGCATGGCTTGCCGGTCAGCCGCACGTCGCGGCCGCCGCCCGCCGGGCAGCCGGAGTGAAGGGCGACATCGATCACTTCCTCGCATTGGGTTTCCTCCAGGGGCTGCTCACTGTGTTGCGCGACGCAGGTCATCCGGGACTTTTGGTGGTGCTCGACGAGGTCGAGACGCTGCAGCGGGTGCGCAGCGACGCCCGCGCTAAGGCGTTGAATGCCCTGCGCCAGCTCATCGACGAGGTCGACGGCGGACGCTTCCCCGGACTGTACTTGCTGGTGACCGGCACACCCGCGTTCTTCGAGGGCCGCCAGGGGGTGCAGCTTCTGCCGCCGCTCGCCCAGCGGCTACACACCGACTTCGCCACCGACGCGCGGTTCGACAACCCGCGCGCACCGCAGGTCCGGCTGCTCGGCTTCGACCACGACCGGCTCGTCGAGCTCGGCATCCGCGTGCGGGACCTCTTCGCCGACGGAGCTGCCGCACCGGATCGAGTCCGGGCGGCTGTCGACGATGCCTATCTCTGCACCTTGGCTTCTGCTGTCGCGGGCGGGCTCGGCGGCCGGGTTGGCGTCGCCCCGCGGGTCTTCCTGCGCAAGCTCGTGGCCGAGGTGCTCGACCGGGTGGACCAGTTTCCCGACTTCGACCCCCGACAGCACTACGCGCTCACCATCACCGACACCGAGCTCACCGAGGTGGAGCGGCAAGCGGCCCGAAGTGCCGATGACGTCGAGATCGATGTCTGAGCTCTTGCACCCGGTGATCCAGCACCACCTGGTGAACACCCTCGGGTGGCCAACGTTGCGGCCGCTGCAGGTCTGCGCTGCGGCGCCGGTGCTCTCCACCGGCGACTGTCTGCTTCTCGCGCCCACTGCGGGGGGAAAGACCGAGGCCGCCGTCTTCCCGCTGCTCACCCGGATGGCATCAGAGGGTTGGACTGGCACCTCTGTGCTCTACCTCTGCCCGCTGCGCGCGCTGCTCAACAATCTCCACCCACGTTTGGCGATGTATGCCGGGTGGCTGGGGCGTACCGCGCAGCTGTGGCACGGCGACGTCGGACCGACCGACCGGCGTCGCATCCTGGGCGAGCGGCCGGACATCCTGCTCACCACCCCCGAGGCAGTGGAGGCCATGCTGGTGTCGGCGAAGGTCGACCCGCGGCAAGCCTTCGCGGACCTGCGGGCGGTGGTCATCGACGAGGTGCACGCCTTCGCCGGCGACGACCGCGGGTGGCACCTGCTCTTCGTCCTTGAGCGGCTGACCCGGCTAGCCGGGCGGCCGCTGCAGCGCATCGGCCTGTCCGCAACCGTCGGGAACCCCGACGAACTGCTGTGCTGGTTGCAGGGCTCAGGTACCGATCGGCCCCGGCGTGTGGTTGCGGCCGAGGATGCGGCCCCGACCGAAACAGAGGTCACCCTCGACCACGTCGGCACCGTCGACAACGCCGCGTCAGTGATCGGCTCCCTGCACCGTGGCGAGAAGCGCTTGGTGTTCGTCGACAGCCGGCGTCGCGCCGAAGAGCTCGGTGCTGCGCTGCGAGCCCGCGGGGTGGAGACGTACCTGTCGCACTCGTCGCTGTCGGCGGCGGAGCGCGGTCGCTCCGAGGCCGCGTTCGCCGAGGCCCGTGACTGCGTCATCGTGGCCACGTCCACCTTGGAGCTGGGTGTCGACGTGGGTGATCTCGATCGAGTGATCCAGCTGAACGCGCCGCGAACCGTGGCGTCGTTCCTGCAGCGCTTCGGGCGAACTGGGCGACGACCCGGGTCGCCCCGGAACTGCTTGTTCCTCTGCCTAGAGCATGACGACGTGCTGCACGCCGCGGGATTGCTGCTGTGCTGGTCGCGGGGTTGGGTCGAGCCGGTGGCGCCTCCGCCCTCGCCTCGGCACATCGTCGCCCAGCAACTGCTCGCGTTGGCGCTGCAGGAGCGGACCGTCGGGGTGCGGACCTGGCCGGAGTGGTGGAACGGGCTCGGGCCTGTTGTCGAGGACGGTGCCGAGATCCTGCAGCACCTCATTTCCGCTGGTTATCTCGAGACCGACGGTGATCTGGCATTCATTGGACCGGAGGCCGAGCGGCGGTTCGGCCGCCGCCACTTCTCCGACCTCACTGCCATATTCACCGCCCCTCCCGAGTTCACCGTGCTCGCCGGGCGGGAGGAGATCGGCACGGTCGGCGACGACCTCCTCGTCGCCGAGGCGCAGGACGGGCCTCGGGTGTTGTTGCTGGCGGGCCGCGCATGGCTGGTGACCTACGTGGACTGGACGCGACGTCGCTGCTTCGTCGAACCGAGCGACCGACCCGGACGGGCCCGCTGGTCAAGCACCGGCGGCGGTCTGTCGTTCGACATCACCCGCGGCATGCGCGATGTGCTCCTTGGTGCGGACCCCCGTGGGACGCAGACCCGTCGCGCCACGGCCGCCCTCGCCGAGCTGCGCGACCATCACAGCAGCCACGTCGTCGCGGGCCAGACGGTGCTGGAGCGGACCCCGAACGGTGAGCTGCACTGGTGGACCTGGGCTGGTACCGCTGCAAACCGCACCCTCCATGCGTTGCTCGATGATCTGGCCGATCCACGCCAACGGGCTACGGACAGGGCACTGCGGATGCGCTCGGACCTCGATATGCGCGACCTTGCAGCTGCGATGACTGGCGTCGACGCCGACGCGCCGGTCCGCCTGCAGCTCAGCGACGCCAGTCTCACCGGACTGAAGTTCTCTACGGCACTGCCGATGGAACTCGCCCGCCGCACCATCGCTGCCAGGCTTGTGGACCAAGCTGGCGCCCGCGCAGCGCTCGGCGAGCACCGAGTATTTCTGCGGACTACCGCGACCACGTGAGCGCGCTCTACTGTGCGGAGACAGTCAACGCGGAACGCGGACGCTGCATGAAACGTCATGAGACGTCATGAGACGTCGCAGTACAGTAAATCGGACATTTGGTGCGAGCCGTGGTCGCGTATCGAGCAGGTGGTGACGTGTGACTACACAAGACGAGAGTTCCGAGCGATCCACCCTGTTCCAGGGCACGGTGTCGGTGAGCCGTGACATCGTCCGAGCGCTCGACGAGCTTGACATCGACCTGATCCCGGGCACCGCGCAGGCCGACGAAACGCACACGTCCTTCGAGGCGCTGCTTCGAACCGACCAGGTCGAAGCGCTGGTCGCCGCCGGCGCGCAAGTGACGTTGAAGCGGACGGTCGAGCGTACGTTCCCTGCCGAACGGCTCATTGCGCAGGCCGACCCGCTCGAACGGCTGCGCCCGCTAGAGCAGTTCCGCGAGGATCGGGGACAGTAATGTACACACGTTCCGCGGACATCGAACTGATCAACCAGACCCTCGCCCAGTGGTTCCCGTCCATGATCGAACGGATCGTGCTGACGGACTCGGGGGAGGGACGCACGATCAGCGCGCTGCGCATCCACGCCGGTGCTGCGACCAACCGACGGGGCGTTTTGTTCGTCGGCGGTACGCACGCTCGCGAGTTGCTCAACCCCGACGCGCTTGTCGATCTGACGATCGGGTTGCTGCAGCATTATTTCAACGGCACCGATTGGGTCATCGGCGGCCGCACCTGGGACGCCGGCATCCTCCGCAGCGCGATGCATATCCTGGACATCTTCATCTTGACCAATGCCAATCCCGACGGCCGGGAGTACGTGTTTGACACGGAGCGGATGTGGCGCAAGAACCGGGCGCCGCTCACCGGCACGACCTGCGTCGGCGT
>JBOHFU010000239.1:0-5825 GCA_050699675.1 Pseudonocardiaceae bacterium | reverse complement strand
GGTGATCAGATTCCTGGGGTGAACCCCGCCACCACCGGCTCGAACAGCTTCGTGCGCCCGGCTCCTTCTCGCTCGGTCGGGACGGTGACGGATACCACCCACAGATCCGACCCGGCAGGCACCAGCCGCAGGTAGGTGGTGCGGCGCAGCTGGCCGCCCTCCTGGGTTCGGAAGGTGGCGTCGAGCCCGCCAGCGGACAGTGTCTGCCGCTGGGTCTCGACCAGCTCGGGCACCCCCTGCGCCAGCCTGCGGAGGTAGGCGGTCAGGTATTGATCACCGGCACCGCTGGGCGCCACGCCGGTGACTCGCTCCACGGCGATGACCTCCGAGCCGTCCGGTGAGACGAAGCGCAGCACGGTGCCCGAGTTGTTCCCGAGCACCCGCTGCTCGCGGAACTCCGGCCAGCCCTGCGGCACGCCGATGGTGAACCGAGCCGGCCGCGTGCCGTCCGGCTCGGTGACCTGGAGCACGCGGGGTATCAGCACCACGTCGTTGCTGCCCGCCCCCAGCGCGGCGCTGGTTCCCAGGTCGGGCAGGGCAGGTCGGCCGGCGGCGACCCGGACGACCCCGAAACCAGCGGTTGCGGCGCCGAGGAACAGCAGCACGGCCAGCATCCACAGCATCGCCCTGTGTCGACCGCTGGGTCCGCCGCTGGCGCTGTGGACTCGTCGCGCCGCCACCGGCGGGTCGGCAGCACCAGCGGCGGGTGCGACGGCAAAGGGCAGCGGGCCCGGGTCCGCAGCGAGTTGCCCGGTCCGCGCGCGCGGCATTTCGGGTGCTTCGGCGACGTTTTTCTGAGCGGGGTTCGGGGGGCTGGTCGCGGCGTGGACAGCGCGGGGTGCGAGTTCGGGGTCTGCTGGCCGGGGGTCAGCTGCCTGGGCGTCAGCGGGCTCGGGGGGCGAGCCCAGCAGCCGGCGCACCTTCCACAGCGGCATCCGGTGTGCTGGATCCTTGATCATCAACCCGCTGATCACCTCAGCGAGCGGCCCGGAACACGAGGGCCTGGGCACCCCGTCCTGCACCACCGAGGCGACCGTCGCCATCGCAGTGCCCGCGTCGTAGGGGGGCCTGCCTTCCACTGCGGCGAACAGCGTCGCGCCGAGTCCCCATAGGTCCGCCGCCGGGTTGACCGGCCGACCGGAAGCGATCTCGGGAGCGATGTAGGCGGGGGAGCCCAGCATCAGACCGGTTGCGGTCAACGTCTGATCGGCCGGGTTGCGGGCGATCCCGAAGTCGGTGAGCTTGATCCTGCCGTCGTGGGCCATCAGCACGTTGCCGGGTTTGACATCCCGGTGTGTGATGCCCGCCACGTGCGCGGCCTGTAGCGCTGCCGCCACCGCGGCTCCCACCGCCATCACCTGCCGCGGCGGCAGGGCACCCGTCAGCAGCAGTTCGGCCAGACTGCGGGAGGCCACCAGCTCCATCACCACGAACGGCGCGCCATTCTCCCTGGCCACGTCGTAGAGCGTGACCACGTTTGGGTGTGACAGCGCGGCGATGGTCCTGGCCTCCCGCAGCGTCCGCTCCCGCAAAGCGTCGGCTTCGGCCTCCGGGATCCCCGGCGGCAGCAGCACTTCCTTGACCGCGACCGGCCGGCCGAGCACCTCGTCGTGCGCCGACCACACCGTCCCCATCGTGCCCCGGCCCAGCACCGCGCCGAGCCGGTAGCGGCCCGCCACCAGGCGGGGTGTGGGGTTGGTCACCGCCACATGATGCCTGCGTTGTGGTTCCTGCGTTGTGGCGACCGCCAGCGTGTGTCATACAGACGTCATGGCGGACAAGACGGTCCCGAAGAAGGCAGCAGAGTCGGGCTTCGGGATCAAGCCGGTGTACCGCGCGAATGACGTTGCGAGCGGTCTGGCGGATCGGCTTGGCGAGCCCGGGGAATTCCCGTTCACCCGCGGGGTATACCCCACGATGTACACCCAACACCCGTGGACGATGCGCCAGTACGCCGGATTCGGCACCGCCGCTGAGTCCAACGCCCGTTATCACCAGCTTCTGCGGGCTGGGCAGACTGGCCTGTCGGTGGCCTTCGACCTGCCCACGCAGATGGGTTACGACTCTGACGAGGCCATCGCGCACGGCGAGGTCGGCAAGGTCGGGGTGGCCATCGACTCGATCGAGGACATGCGGACGCTGTTCGACGGTATCCCGCTGGCTGAGGTGTCCACCTCGATGACCATCAACGCGCCCGCGAGCCTGCTGCTGCTGCTTTATCAGCTGGTGGGCGAAGAGCAGGGCGTGGTGGGTTCGAAGCTGACCGGGACGGTCCAGAATGACGTGCTCAAGGAGTACATCGCCCGGGGCACCTATATCTACCCGCCGGCCCATTCGCTGCGCCTCACCTCGGACATCTTCGCCTACTGCCAGGCCGAGATCCCGCGCTGGAACACCATCTCGATTTCCGGCTACCACATGGCCGAGGCGGGCGCGAACCCCGCGCAGGAGATCGGTTTCACGCTCGCCAACGGGGTGCAGTACGTGCAGGCCGCGCTGGATGCCGGGATGGCCGTTGACGAGTTCGCGCCGCGGTTGTCGTTCTTCTTCGTCTCCCGCACCACGCTGCTCGAGGAGGTCGCGAAGTTCCGCGCCGCCCGGCGGATCTGGGCGCGGATGATGACGGAGCGCTTCGGCGCGCGCAACCCCAAGTCGCTGATGCTGCGATTCCACACCCAGACCGCCGGGGTGCAGCTCACCGCCCAGCAGCCCGAGGTCAACCTGATCAGGGTCACTGCGCAGGCCATCGCCGCGATCTTCGGCGGTACCCAGTCGCTGCACACCAACGCCTACGACGAGGCGATCGCGCTGCCCACCGAGAAGGCCGCCCGGCTGGCCCTGCGGACCCAGCAGGTATTGGCCTACGAGACCGACCTGACATCCACAGTGGATCCCTTCGCCGGCTCCTACGCGGTCGAGGCGATGACCGACGAGGTCGAGGCCGCCGCAGTGGCCTTGATCGAGCAGGTGGACTCGCTGGGTGGTGCGGTGCACGCCATCGAGGTGGGCTTCCAGAAGTCGGAGATCGAGCAGACCGCGTACCGCACCGCCCAGGAGATCGACTCCGGCGATCGGGTGGTGGTCGGGCTCAACCGCTACCGGCAGCAGGTCGAGGACCTCTACCAGCCGCTGCGGGTGGACCCGGCGCTTGAGGACAGTGCCCGGGCGCGGCTCGCCGCGTTGCGCTCGTCGCGATCATCAGCTGAGGTCGACCGCGCCCTGGATGAGCTGCGTAAGGCCGCCAAGGACCTGCGCAGCAACGTGCTTTACCCGATGAAGAGGGCGCTGGCCGTACGTGCCACCGTGGGTGAGGTGTGCCACGCGCTGCGCGACGTATGGGGTAGCTACGTACCGCCAGAAGGGTTCTGATTACCGTCGGGCAGAATCACAGGGTGAGCACAGCGGCACCTACCCTCGCCGCCGCCGTCGAGCTGTACGCGGATGGCGGTGTCGCGCCCAACATCGTGCCCGCGAATACGTCGGCGCTGTACTATCTGCGAGCGCCCGACGTCGAGTCTCTGCAACAGCGGGAGACCCGGGTCCGGGCCTGCTTCGAAGCGGGAGGATTGGCCACCGGGTGTGCCCATGAGGTGACCCAAACGTGGCAACGTGTCCCGGGTACTGCCGGCGATCCATCCGACCATCGCGATCGACTGTGGAGACGCGGTGAACTACCAACCTGAGTTCGCCACGGCGTGCGCTTCACCCTCGGCGGACCGCGCGGTATGCCACGGGGCGCTCGCCTTGGCGCTCACCGACCCGGCGGCGGCCACCGACGGCGCGCAGCGTGAGCGGCTGATCGGTGCTCAACGGGAGTGGATCGGACCAGAATCCCAGAATTGCGGGCTGGAAACGGGCTGTCCTGCCGGAGTCTCCACGTACCCAACGGGGCCGCCCTAAGTTTCACTGGTGTCCAGGCCGATGTATATGAGGAATCCGTAGCTCGAATGTTATCCATCTTACGATCAAGTTTGCGCTGCGACGGCGCACCTTACGTTCAAGCGCACTTCGGAGGAAGTACGTTGAAGTATTGCACATTGGCGGATGGGCAAGGCGACCAAGCGGGCAAACTGGCTTTTCTGGAACAGCAGCGACAGCATCCCTGCACCGACTGCGGGCACTCATACCTGGCCGCCGACCCCGTGTCGGAGGGCTCGGACTTCCGCAGAGAGATCGTCGGAGGCGGGACAGTAGTCTCGAGCAATCATGGGCCGATCACCGAGGTGCACATCGTGCCCCATTGCGGAACTGAGGTTCCCGGGGATCTCATTGACGATCTTGATCCAGAACAGTTGCCGGCCCTGTCCGAGCTAGTGCATGGGAACGCGGATATCGGCACGGGGGCGATCTACCGAACGCTCGTCGAGGACGTCGTCTCAGGTGAATCCAAGGGTGTCGTGGTAGCGGGTTTCCATCTATCGCGAATATTGTTGGACGCAAACCGGGCGAAATTGGAAGAGCAGATGCCGCTGCGCCCGTACGTGGGTAGCGCCGATATCTACTCAAAGTATCTGAGGAGACGTCGAGACGAGCTGCGGGAGGAGGCGCTCATCCCTTGGCTCGAAGCTGTGGACGCCATACTGC
Organism: Pseudonocardiaceae bacterium; assembly: GCA_050699675.1. GTDB lineage: Bacteria > Actinomycetota > Actinomycetes > Mycobacteriales > Pseudonocardiaceae. The sequence continues at coordinate 1,241 of JBOHFU010000239.1, read as the reverse complement.
GCAAGATGAGCAACGGTGTAGTGTACCATCACCACACCTACGATGTCTCGTCCTTGAGTCCGCGGCCATGGGACCGAGGTCCCGATCTCAAGCGACCCGCCTTTCAGCTCGTGTGGAAGAAGCCAGCCTGGGAGGCAGTCTTTGATCACGAGGAGCAGTCGAGGGACGGAGGGTTGGCCCCGCTGGAGGACATCGAAGGTGTGCGGGACAGAATTTGCAGGTTCTTGCAGGTTGAAATGGGGATCGTCGACAGTGAAGGCGCCATTGACTACCCGTTGAGACTGCCGGTCATACCATTCTCTGGTGCCCGCAGCGGAGATCCTCCGGACATGCCCCAGCATGTGATGTACGATTTGCGGAAAGATGTCTTGGTGACCGAGGAGAAGGTGCGATCGTGGGTCGCCGCCAGACCTTGGCGCCTTGCAAGAGCCCCCTTGCAAACTCCGCAAGCCGACCCGAGTGAGTATCGAGAAGGCAAGGGATTGAACTGTGAGCAAATCGCCAACTGATTCCGATGCGGTATTGTGCGCGCGACGCCCACTTGACCTCGATGATCTCGTTGCGTGGTTCTTCCCGGTCAAGAAGCGCCGGTTGATCGGTGTGGAGATCGAATACGGCCTGGTCAGGCCGGAATCCGGTTCGTCTGTCGGCTATGATGAGCCGTCGGGCGGAAGCGCCCTGTTGCGGGAACTGCTCGAGACTATCGGTGGTGACCCGATAGTTGAGGGATCTGCCGTGGTCGGGCTGATCCTCGAGGATAAGTCGACTCTTACCCTCGAGATGAGTGGCGCCATAGAGTACTCGTCTCGCCCTGAGCAGAGTCTCACGGAGTGTCTCGTACTGGCGAAACGCCGGCTGGTCGATGTTGCACGCGTGGCCGAACGGATGGGAATAAGGCTGCTCAGTGGTGGATATCTGCCGTTCGACACCCCGCAGAGCATAAGATGGGTGCCGAAACCCAGAACAGAAATAATGCGTCGGCATTTCAATAGACTCGGGGAGGCAGGACGTTACGGGGATCAAGTAATGGGCCTGACCTTGTCGACTCAGGTGAGTCTCGATGCGCTGTCGCCAGCCGAGTACCTCGAAAAGCTCCGGACGCTGACAGCGGTTTCTCCGTTCGTTGCGGCACTCCTGGTAAACACGCCATCGTTAGCTGCGTCGGCCGTGCGAGAAATGTCGGTCAGGATGAACTACTGGCGACGAATCGATCCCGCCCGATGTCAAAATCTCACTAGTCG
>JBOHFU010000238.1:0-5833 GCA_050699675.1 Pseudonocardiaceae bacterium | reverse complement strand
GGCTCCATCGAAAAGGGCCTGCTGCAGTGTCCGTGGCACAACTACAACCCCTTGACGGATAAACCCCCGCTGACTTCTCCGACGGAGTCACGTCCTACCAGCTCGACCAGCGCGCCGACGGCGTGCACGTACAGCTTCCACCGATCCGCACCGAGATCCGCATGTGCTGCTGGACAACCACGCGCTCGGCAAAATCAGCAAGGAGGAGCTCGAGGGACTACCCCGTGTGGCACACCTCGCTGCACAATCCGGACTGGACCGGCTACGCCCGGTTGTATGGCGCCACCGGAATCGGGGTGATCAGCCCGTGACCAGCTCAACGAGGCGATGAGCACACTGTTCGCCTGTGACGGTCCCGCATTGCTGTGCGTCGAGCAAGACGCCGAACTGCTGTAGCGCAGCCACCCCACCGAGGAGAAATCATGACCGAACCACGCTACGACGACCTGAGGGCGTTGTTCATCAACTGCACGCTCAAGCGCTCCCCCGCGCCCAGCAACACCGCGGGGCTGATCGAGGTGAGCACTCGAATCATGGAAAAGCATGGCGTGCAGGTGGAGGTCTTGCGGGCGATCGACCATGACATCGCCACCGGAGTGTGGCCCGACATGACCGAGCACGGCTGGCCCAGCGACGCCTGGCCGGTGATCTATAACAAAGTCCTGGCCGCCGACATCCTGGTGATTGCCGGGCCGATCTGGCTGGGCGACAACAGTTCCGTGACCAAGCAGATCATCGAACGGCTGTACGCATGCTCGCACCTGCTCAACGACGCCGGCCAGTACGCCTACTACGGCCGGGTGGGCGGCTGCCTGATCACCGGCAACGAGGATGGCGTCAAGCACTGCGCGATGAACGTGCTCTACAGCCTGCAACACCTCGGCTACACCATCCCGCCGCAGGCCGACGCCGGCTGGATCGGTGAAGCCGGACCGGGCCCGTCCTACCTGGACCCCGGCTCGGGTGGGCCGGACAACGACTTCACCAACCGCAACACCACCTTCATGACCTGGAACCTGATGCACCTGGCTCGGCTGCTCAAAGACGCCGGCGGCATCCCCGCGCACGGCAACCAGCGCTCGGAATGGGAGGCCGGCTGCAGGTTCGACTTCGAAAACCCCGACTACCGCTGAGGTCTCGAAGAACCATAGGCAATGGAGCAGCCAACGGCAGAGTTCGGGGCCTACCGCGGCTCAGGGCCGAGGACGTCGGCGGCGCAGCCTGCTCATCCCCGACCTCGACCGCGGTGATGATGCGCTCCAGTACCGTGGCCGTCGGTGCGACTCGCTTCACCAGGGCGATGAGCACACTCGCTTCCGTGGCGATGAGTTTCGCGTCGCCGCGTGGTCTGAACGGATGGGCAGGGCGCGATGGACGAAAACACGAGAGGCTACAGCGATGCAGAAGACGACACCATACCTGTGGTTCGACACCCAGGGTGAAGAGGCAGCGAACTTCTACACAGGAGGATCGGACGGCGGGACGCTGCAAGGGGTCAGCCGAACCATTGGACGAGCATGACGTGGACCTCCTGCGCTCGTCTAAGACCAGGTACACCACGGCTCCAGAGTCGCCGAAGGTGAGCATCCGCATCGGCCCGTTTCTTCGGGTCTTATTAGCTTTGCGGCTGGATCGTGCGTCTCGCGATCTCTGCGTCGATTGGATTCATCTGTTCGGTCGCCGATGACTGCGGATCCCACCACAAGAACGCTAACGCCTCGTCGTTGACCCTCAGTTGCGGATCGACTTGCAGATCGGCCCGGTACATCGCCATGTACTCCCGGCGGCTCGGCCGCCGCAGATCAACCTCGGCGACAGCGACGAAATCCAGATCGACTGGCCCGATACCCGTCTCTTCCGCCAGCTCACGCACGGCAGCCTGCCACGCGGTCTCGCCAGGCTCGCGCATACCACCGGGCAGCTCCCACTGCCGGCGCCAGCCGTTGAACAACATCAACACCGAGTCTCCGAACCGGACAACGATCAGCGAGGCCGGCATGGGGAGCCAACGCTCCAACATTCCTAGATCCGACTCAGCAACGAAACGAAAGTCCGCCAGAACATTGCCGTCATCATCATGCACTGAAACCACAGCCACGACGACCATCCAACCGCGGACCCACATCCCACACCACAGCTCGCACCTCACACGCTCATCGGCAGATGAGTACATTGCGGTGATCACGCGCGCCGGGGAGCCAACCCGGGATACGATCCGGCCGCGAGCCGGAGGTCCACCCGGAGGTCGGCAAGGAGTGCCTTGCCCGCCTCGCCGCTGGGCCTGTGGGCGGCGGTGAACGCGATGCTGCCCCGGTGGACCTGCAGTTAATGATCGCCGCGCTGCTGGTCGCGCACAGCTGCCACGTCGGCTACGCCCTGTGCGGCGATCCCTGGCCGGCGCCCGGATCACTTAGCGGAGTTCACCTTCCAGCAGGCCCATCGTGAACATGTCGTACCACTGGCCATCGCGCCGGAAGACCTGACGCAGCCTGCCTTCGTCGACGAAGCCGACCTTCTCGTAGACGTGGTGAGCGGCGTGGTTCTCGGTGACGACGCTCAGCGTGATCTTGTGCAGTCGCATCTTCTCGAAGCCGTAGCGGCAGATTGTTCGCATTGCGTCGGTGGCGTAGCCGCGTCCCCAGTACTTCTTCTCACCAAGGGTAGATGTCGAGCTCAGCGCACCCGGTCTCCGGCTCGGCGTCGCGCAATCGGACCAGGCCGATGAGCTTTGTGTCAGTGAGCACCTCGATCCCGAAGAGCACGTCGCCGTACGCATTGCGCGGCCGCTCCTCCATCCGCTTCTTGACCTGGGCCAGCGGCTGGGCATAGCCGTCGTCCATCCAGCGCATGACGTCGGGGTCGTGGTCCCACCGCCACAGCGCCTCGGCGTCCGACGGCTCCATCGGCCGCAGCTTCACCAACTCTCCGAGCACCATGCCTGACAGCCCTTCGCGCGTGTTTCATGGTTAACAGTTGTGAACCCGGTAGTGGTAGCACGGGCTGAATTTCGCGCTCACTCCACTAAGCGGCTACGCCCGCCCGGGCCGGACGCATATGCGCAAGATCGCAGCCACCATCTGGCTCCGTACCTGATCGGCAGGACAGAACCTCGCCAGCCCGGCATCATGGTCACCGGCCTGCTCTAACGTCCGCTGCCGGGCCCGCTCGGCCAGACACGCCCGGGAAGCGCGATCACGGCGTGTCGCTCAGTCCAAGTCCGCGCCTCACGCAGCTGGTGCGGACAGCACCAGACGCGCTTCCACAGCATCCAGCGACGCAGTAGCGTCCACGCCGCATTGACAGGGACGGGAGACAGCGGTGTAGAAGGGCATTGATCTCCATGTCACTGAATGTGGTCGTTGTGGGAGCAGGCGTGATCGGCGCCGCAGTAGCCGCCGATCTCGCTCGTGGGGGCTGCATCGTCACCGTGTTGGAGTCGGGTCAGTCCGCAGCGACGCGCAACAGGAGCAGGAGAGGAAGGTCGCTCGGCTGCTGGAGTGGGTTACCAGGCGCGCTGGCTCGAGCCGAAAGAAGTCCGTTCGCTGGAGCCGGACCTGGCGCCCGACATGATCGGAAGCCGGGTGGCGTACTTTCCCGACGAGGGCTGGGTCGATCCCGCCCGGCTCGTGGCCGCGCTACTCTCGTCGGCCCGTGCGTCGGGAGCGCAGGGCTCTACCCGGGTCTTCGTGGTATCACGATCGAGGCGAGCCGGATCAGCGTGCGACCGATCCCGATCGACGGGCTTCCCGTGCTCGGACTAAGCGCCACCGTCGAGAACTTCCACTTCGCCGTCACCCACAGCGGCGTGACTCTCTGCCTGCGCGTCGCGGACCTGGTCAGTGCCGAAGTCCGCGGTGAGCTGGTCGATGAGCTGGCACCGTTCCGGCACTCGCGGCTGGCCGCTTGACGGCCCGCGGCGATGCTGGTGGACACCGGGCTGATCGATCTGATGACCCCCGAAGACGCCCGGGACATCGTCTCGAACATCGTGCTTCCCGCGTTTGGGATCGCCCTTCGTGGACTGGCGGAGGCTGGGGCGTATGCGCGGCGCAACGACGTCCCGGTGCTTGTCCACAACGCGGCCGCGTCTATGAAGCAGGTCGCCGAGCTCGCCCGCAGCGACGTGCGGTTGATCGCGGGTCACTCCAATCACTCGAGCTTCACCGTCGCAGAGGCGGTGGAGCACGCAAGCCGGTTGCGGAAGACGGGGCGATCGTGGACGGCCGCAGGCATCGCGATGGCGAGCAGCCACGTTGCCGATGCCATTCCGGGCATCGCGCCGAATCGCGGACGCATCGGTCCCGGAGCAGTGGCCGACGTCGTGGTCGCGGACTCGCGGCGGTTGGATGACGTTCAATGGGTATTCGTGGCCGGCGATCCGGTCGTCACGAACGGCGTGCTCGCGTACCGATGACGAGCACCAATCGCCCGACGATCAAGGAGGTGGCGCTCGCTTCCGGAGTCTCGACCGCCACCGTTTCGCGAGTCTTGTCGGGCCGATCTCAGGTCAGCCCGGATCTGACCGCGCGGGTGATGCACGTGGTGCACGAGCTGGGCTACAGCCCGAACGGGTTAACTCGCGGGGTCTTCCAGGGCCGGTCCAACAGCATCGGCGTCCTGATCGGCGATCTCCGCAGCCATTTCTATGTCGAGCTTGTCCGAGGTGCCGAGGAAGCAGCGACCCTTGCGGGGACCTCGATCCTGCTCACCGAGACCTCCCGGGATCCCGCTGCGGAGCGGCGCACGCGACCGAGCTGATCCTGGCCGAGCCGGCGTATGACGAACCCGTGGAGATCGCCGTTCCCCCTATGCTCATCATCCGGCGGTCGTGTGGTGCAGACAGCGGGCAGTCAGGCGCCCACCACGCGGGATGAAGAGAGGACCGCCGCGAGGTGACCACACTAGATGCCAGCGGTGGTACCATACGTAAGTGGAAAAGACCACTGTCTACTTTCCGGCGGAGCTCAAGCGCGCGGTGAGCCGGTATGCGAGCCGCCGCGGAATCTCTGAGGCCGAGGTCATCCGCCAGGCTGTGGCAGATGCGGTGGCTGGCGACGAGGTGCCCCGCCCGCGCAGCGCGCTGTTCTCGAGTGACGTGCTGATGGCCGACGATGTCGACGCGCATCTCGACGGTTTCGGCGTGCAGTGATCATCGCTGACACCAGCGGCCTGCTCGCGTCATTCAACGATCGAGAGCCCCAGCACGAACGGGTTCGCCGCTGCCTGGACGAGACAACCGAGGCGCTGGTGGTCTCGCCTTACGTCCTGGCCGAGTTGGATTACCTGATCAGCACCAGGATCGGAATAGCGGCCGAACTCGCGATGCTCCGTGAGCTCACCTCTCCGGCATACGAGCTCGCGATGGTAAGCGCCGCGGATCTCGGTATGGCAGCCGACATCGTCGAGCGCTACTACGAGTCGAACATCGGCGTCACCGATGCGTCGCTGGTCGTGCTGGCCGGCCGCTACCGCACCCACCGGATCCTGACCCTGGATCATCGGCACTTCCACGCACTTCGTGCGCTCGACGGGGAGCGCTTCGAACTGTGCCCGTGACCGCGCATCCAACCCGCAGACCACGGGCGCACGCACGCGGACATCACCCGCGAGCGCCCCATTCCTCAGCGTCGACACTTCTGTTGAGCTGGAACGGACACAGGCCAGTCAATGAAATCGGGAACACTCCAACTCGCCCTTGGACCGCCGCGAATGCCTGCGGTACCGGCGGCTCCGAAACCATGTCACAGCATCGGGCCTCCTTATCATCTTTACCCAGCTGGTCTCGAGCTAAGCAAGCTATCCGACGATGATCGCATGAGCATCACGCTGCGAG
>JBOHFU010000237.1:0-5836 GCA_050699675.1 Pseudonocardiaceae bacterium | reverse complement strand
GGCGTGTGGCCGGTTAGCCGGCGGTGAGTTCGACGCAGCACTCGCCGGCGCGGGGGGCCAGTACGGCGGTGAGGGTGGGCGCCTGCAGAGTATCGAGGAAGCCGGTGAGGAAGGCGTGGTTGATACCGCAGACCAGCTGCGGCGCCTTGCTGGCCAGGGGTTGAAACGGGCAGTTGCGTAACCGCAGCAGGGTGGGAGCAGCCCGGTCGGGTTCAAAGCCGTACCGGGCGAGGGTCGCGGTGGCCAGCCTGAGCGCGCGTTCGGCGCTCAGGCGCCCCGGCCGGGAACGCTCGCGTTCGGCGGCGCCGAGCGCGGCGCCGCGGTGACGGGCGATCTGGAGGGCGGCCTCGTGGCCGGTCTTGCCCAGGTCTTGGGTGAGCAGGGCGTCCATCAGGATGCCGGCCAGCAGGTCGTGGTCTCGGGCGGGGATGCTGATGTGTACCTCGGCGTTGGTGGGTTCGTAGACCTTCGGGGTGCGGCCCACCTTGCGTATCCCGCCAACCGGCTCGTAGCCAGCCCGCAGTAGCCCCACCTCGACCAGCTTGTCCAGGTGGAACGCAGCCAGTTTGCGGGAGATCCCCACAGTTCTGGCGGCCTCCTCCCGGCTGACCGGGCGGCGGGCCTGGCGGATGAACCCATACATCCGCCGTCGCAGCTCGTCACTCAGCGCCGCCACGGCCGCCAGCGCGGCTACGGCAGGCAGGTGATCGGGGCCGGTACGTGAGGTAGCTGAGGGGTCCACGAGCCTACCTTAACGGCGACGCTTTCTCGTCAAAAATCTTTGAACTGCGCTCTTCTCCGGTCTATTGACGGGAACGCCGGATAGCGCCAAAATTATTTGGAGAAATCAGATCGGCGGGGAGGCTGGTGATGACCAGCAAGCTCCAGCAGGCCAAGCATCCGGTGAGCGCGGTGTTGGCCGGTCCCTACGGGCATCCGCTGCACCCGATCCTGGTGACCGTGCCGATCGGGGCCTGGGTGGCGAGCCTGGTGTTCGACCTCGCCTCGCACCTGGTCGCCGACCCGGGGTTTTTGGCCCGGGGCTCGCTGTGGCTGATGGCGTTGGGCGTGGTGGGGGCGTTGGCAGCCGCGATGGTCGGGTTCCTGGACCTGCTGGCCATCCCTAGCGGCACGCCAGCGTTTCGCACCGGGCTGCTGCACGCGGGACTCAACCTGGCGGTGACCACCGGGTACCTCGGCGGATTCCTGTGGCGAAGGACCAGCGACCTGTCCACCAGCGTGGGATGGGGCCCACTGGCGCTATCCGCTGCCTGCCTGGCCGCATTGGCCGTGTCGGGATGGCTGGGCGGCACGCTCGCCTTCCGCTACGGGGTACGGGTGGCCGATGAAGCCACCCAGGCCTCGGGCTACCGCCACTCCCTGTCCCTGACTCAACAGCCGCCCGGTGGCCAGGCTGACCGCGGGCGGTGAGGCCACCCATCGCGGGGCTGTTCCACAGATCGCAAGGAGAGTTGATCATGAGTATCGCCGTCATCGGTATCGCCGCATTGGTCGCCTGGGTGATCACCGCGCTAGGCGGCTTCGTCATGCTGGGCCAGTGGATTTCCCGGGGCGGGTTGCGCCAGCAGCGCAGCGGGGCCACCCGGTTCCCCGCCGGCCTGGTGTTCTCCCACTTCGGGCTCGCCGCGGGTGGCCTGGTGGTCTGGATCGCCTACCTGCTCACCGGCCAGGCTCGGCTGGCCTGGGTGGCGTTCGTGCTGCTGATCCCGATCGCGTTGCTGGGCTTCATCATGCTGATCCGCTGGATCCCCGTCTACCGAGGCCGCGCGGTCGCCGCCAGCGCGCCAAGGGCCAGCGGCTCCACCGGCTCTGGATCGGTGGAGACGGAGCCGGCCGAGCGGCACCTGCCAGTTCCGGTCGTCGTCGCGCATGGCCTGTTCGCCGTGGTCACCGTGGTGTTGGTGCTTCTGACCGCCCTGGGTGTGCCCGCCAGCTGAGGTGCCCGACCGCGCGCTACCCCGCCACCATGCCCAGGCGGGAACGGGCAGCCGAGGGACACTCTCCTGGACTTCACGCGTCGCCGTCAGCGCAGGATCCTCGTCTGAGTCGAGGTAGCCACCGGGCAGCTCCCAAGCCCAGCAGTTGAGTACAGCCGCCGGGTGTCATCGCCACTTCTCTTCACATCAAGCGGGAGACGTCGATACCACGGAGTAGATGCAGTGGCGGTTACTCCGGATTCAGATCTGTGATGTCGTACCACGCAAGTTCGCAGTTCGGCTCGTCGGCGTACCAGGCGTAGGTACCCACAGCAAGATCTTTGAGACGACGGCGAGAAGCCTGGTTGTGGCGCGAGATGAATGCCGACAGAAACCGGCACTCTTCGCGTGGAATATGGTGATCTTCCGCCCAGTGAATGAGCTGGTTGCGTCGATCCTCAGTAATCGGACCGTCAGATGCTACGGCCTCGACGATCCAGAATTCGGGAGGTGAAGATCCGATGTCGACGATCACGGCATCGGGCAATAACTCGCTGGCATTAATTGTGATCCCAAGTCGTGTGAGGGTGGCGATGTCGCCAACGTACACCTTGTCGCCCGGCTGCGAGATTGACAAGACAACAGGATCGAAAAGGCGGACGGGCGCCCAAGACTCCAGTACGCCCTTCAAGATAAGCGAAGCCTCGCCGGGCTCCAGCGATCGCATTTGTCCATCGGGGAGCTTGACGGGAACAGCATGTACCTTGCGCGCCCGTTCCTGCAGGGTCTGGATTCTCATGAGAGGACCGGGCTTCATGTGGCGCTCTCGCCACGCTTCAGTTTCGTTCGCCAACGCGTCACCAACCAGCGCAGGTTTGAACAAATCCGCAAAACTCGCCGTGAGCGCCCAGATCGGCCTGGGAGAGTTCTTCGCTTCGCCCGGCCGATCCCGGGTTGCACCGTGTTCGAGCCAGGCTGGGAACGTCTCATCCCGAAGCGGCTCGCGGGTGGTATCGGCGTACCATGGGCGGTGTTCAAGACCCCAATTTGCAAGTAGCTCAACAAGGTGCCTCTTGGTCCGTAAAGCAGCGGTGCGCCAGGCGATGCGTTCTTGAGGCTCGTCGTGGACTAAGACGTCATCCTGCATCCAAAGGCACGTCGAAGGTCGGACCCACACAGCGTCGTCAGCTGGCCCCTCGTCCGGAACCACGGCGTCGACATAGAGCATAGTCGCGATTGCGGCGGCGCCGAGCGGGTTGGCGTGCGCGGGATCAAAAGCCAACCGGGGAAAAATCAACCTCAGCCGTCGTTCGCATTCAGTGCGGGGCAGGACAGGACGAAATGTCATGCCAGCTCCGGTCGATATGCCGAAGCCACCGCAGCTTCCAGGGCAGTCCCAGTCAATGAGTTCCACATCCCCAGCACCTCAGCTGACGGTAGCGGCAGCGACTCAAGTTCGTATGCGCTAACCGCGACCGACCCGGACAAGCACCGCACCACCCTGTCAAGGGTCCTGGTAGCTAGCACACGATTCAGAGCGGTTTGGTCGAGCAGTGGAGGAATCGCGGTGGCGGGCCGCACAACATTGACGTGATTCTCCACAACCACGGCTCCCCCCCACGCACTGAGCACATCAGCCGTCAACTCAGTGGCGACCAACCGCCGTGACTGCTCGGGCGCAGTCGTGCGCTGCACGAGCACGGCTGGCTCGGTAAGCATCATGACGGCTCGATCACTGGGAACACGCAACTCCAGGTACCGCAGGTGGTCGCGCACCCGGTCGCGGTGGAGGCGACCACCGTCAAGATCCGCCGCCCACAGAACAGGCACTCGGTTGGGTCCCGGCTCCGGGTAAAGGTCGCGGCTGCGACGATTCCACACCAGCGGTCCCGTTGATACGCGCCAACCAGCGGCCGTCAAATTCAGCGGCATGGCGACGGCAGCAGCAGCCAACGGCGCATCGTCGGATTGGCGCGGAAGCAGCCATGGCCCATCGCCCCGCGGTGACCTTACCTGGGCTACGCTTGTGCGCATTCCATTAAGACTCGCGATCGTCGTGCGTCGAGCCTGGCGCCGGCTGAACACAGCCAAGCATGTCTCTTGGAGCACACCCGCGAAAACACCACCTCGATCGACAACAAAGGCGGCCTCGGTAAGTGGTGCCGTCTTGGCGAGCACCGCCCTTAAGTTGCGGAAATACAGTCCCGAGGTAAATGAAGTTGGTACAACGGCAGCGATCACGCCACGCTCGTCAAGGCTCTCCAACGCCGCAGCTAAGAACAAACCATAGAGGTTGGCGTGGCCGTACAATGTTGGCGCGAACCGTGCGCGGTCCTCGGGTGTCAATCGAACCCGACCGTACGGCGGGTTCATCACTATGGCGGATGCTCCCAACTCGTTGCGCTGAAGGCCATCACCAAGTCGGATTAACGCCGGAAATGGCCGCCTGCGCCGCGCTGGAACAGCCGCCAGTAGCGGAAGCGACTCGGCAGCCATCAGGACATTGGCCAACCACACGGCAGCGGGGTCCGTGTCGACGCCCCCGATCACGTGTGGCAATCCCGCGATGGCGACCTGTGGATCGATTCCTCGAACCGCCGCCACATGCTCACGTAACGGCGGCAGTAACAACGCCCCTGCTCCGCAGGCCGGATCACGAACGAGTCCTGGCAGCCGCTGCGCCGACCCTCGACGTAATCCAAGAGCACGTCGGGCCATCGCCCACAGCTCATCTGCGAGTACGCGCGGCGTGTAATGCCGGCCGTGTCGGGCTCGAACCTGCGGCGATAACGCCGCGACGTAGGCAGAACCAACATCGTGCGCGGATGCTGCGAACGACACGCTCCCGTCGGGTTTGGTGCCTTGTACCCCTTCCGGGAGTGGCGCCGCCAGTGCATGACTGACGTCCAACCACGAGCCTGAAAGCTTGGCCGCCGCCGCCCGAGCGGCCCACCATGCTGGCACTGCTGCCAGGACAGCGAGGGCCGACCCTGGAAGGTTGCCCGCTGGGTCGGGCCCCGCGACTGCGGCTCGTGATCCACGTGGTCCGAGGTCCCGAGCGATCGTACTTGCCGTGATCATCTCGGGCGCCATGTCAGCATTATTGCCGTAGGCCCTGACGACATCGGACTCGGACACGCCACGCGTCGAGTCGGACGGACAACATCATGGCGGGCGCGCGGGGAGGCAGCTCGCGGCCTCATGACGGATGCTTGACGAGCAGGTGAGGCGGCAGCGGGCGTGCTAGTTCAGTGAGCCGGGGGAGTATCAAACGTGAGGACGTGCAGCAGTCCGATCTGGGTGGCAGCACCGATGATCTCGCCCCGAGCGATGCGGCCGTGGATCGAGTCCAGGATGATCCACTCGACGCGAGCGGTCTCGTTGATGTCAGCGGGCTTGCCGGTGTCCTCGGCACCTACGCCTAGGAAGATCAGGTTCTCGAAGTCGGCGGTGCCGACCAGCGGCTGAAACCGGGTCAACATCGTCATGTTGCGGGGCCGCCAGCCGGTCTCCTCCTCGACCTCGCGTGCCGCCGTGACCGCAGGATCCTCGTCGGAGTCGACGTACCCGCCAGGCAGCTCCCAGGTCCAGCAGTCGGAAACGAACCGGTGCCGCCAGATCATCAGAACCCGCTCACGCGCATCGTCGAGCAGCACCGTCATCGCGGCCTTGGGCATCCGCAATACGTACTGCTCGAAGTGCACCCCGTCGGGCAGCTCCACCTGCGCGACGCTCAACCGCAACCGCCGGGTGTCGTCGACCAGCCGCTCACCGTGGATGATCCAGCGGGTCGGCTCCGGAGCGACCGGGGGCCGGGGGTTGGCCATCGTTAGAGGCGCTCGGGATCCGGGTTGGTGGTACTTGAAGACACGCCAACTGGGCACGCGACTCCCGTGCCG
>JBOHFU010000236.1:0-5848 GCA_050699675.1 Pseudonocardiaceae bacterium | reverse complement strand
GCGGGGAAGGTGGCGTCGGCGGCCCAGTACCGCAGCACGCCGGCTTCCAGGTCGGGGAAGGACGGCGCAGCGGTGACGGTATCCCCGCCAGCGGGGACCTTGGGGTAGACCATGGCGGCGTGTGCTTCCTGTGCGGTGTCACCTGTGCAGTGCGGCCTCGCTGCACGGGGACGACCCACGGCTGTGCCGCGGACCGCGGTACCACCCCGCTTGCCACCCGGGCATGCGAGTGGCCTCTCGTTCCGCGATAACGGGCGGACCCGTCCGGTTCTACTGAGGACGCAACGCGGCCCTGTTCTTCCGGAGGCTCCCCGGTGATAGCCGGATCGGTGCCTGTCACTCCAGGCTACCGGGGCGGTGCCAGTGAGTTTCGCCGGGCTAGTCGTGCAGTGGGTTCCGGGACGGCCTGCGCTCAGCTCCCACCCGTGGTCGCGCTCGCGGCCCGGTGCCGGCGGGCTAGTGCAGTATCCGGCCTGCACCGGTCACACGGTGTGAAACCCAGCTCCCTGGCCTCTCGCACCGGCAGCCGCTCGGCTCGCTCGTGTTCGGGCCAGGGGCAGCGAGTGAGGTGATAGCGCGGATGCTCGTCGACGACCAGCACCTGGTCGTTCAGCTCGTAGACGACGAGCAGATCCGCGGCATCGGTGTCCTCCTCGCCGGGCTCGGTGGCCTCCGCGTCAGCGAGTTCAGCGACCTCGGCGACGTGATCCGCGCCCGCAGACGCGGCCGACGCCGCCACCGGACCGGCCAGCTCCCCGGCGATCACTGACGCAGGCTGCGGCGGTTGCTCGACCGGGGCGGCGTGCTGCGCTGGACCAACCAGCGGGTCGACGTACGCAGCGTCAACAGGCTCGTCGTCCAACAGCACGACGGGCTCGGCTTCAGGCGCATCCCGGCGTCGCCGCCACCGCGCGACGATCATCGCGGCCACCACCGCACTGAGCAGGACAGATCCCCAGGCCAGAGCTATCTGGCCAGTGCCGAGCGCAGCAACGAGCAGGCCCACCGCCACGAGTAGCAAAAACACGGTACGACGCATCACCGCTCACCCACGCAATCCGGGTGCGGCGACAGTGGGTCCGCCAGGCTGAACGGCGCTGACCGGCCGCGCGTCAGCTGCCAGCTTCGGCACGCGCGCCGAACCCGGAGGTAGCGAAGCCCTGCTGGTTGCGCACCGTGTCTGCCGGTGCGGCAGATCCGCGCCCGTCCAGCTCTCGGAGCTGCGACTCCAGGTAGGTCTTCAGGCGGGTGCGGTACTCGCGTTCGAACGTGCGCAGCTCATCGATCTTCTTCTCCAGGGTGTTCTTCTCCTGGTTGATCGAACCGAGGAGCTCGGTGTGCTTGCGCGCTGCATCGCGCTCCAGCGACGAAGCCTTCTCCCGGGACTGCCGGTCCAGGGTTTCCGCCCTGGTGCGGGCGTCATTCAGCATGGTCTCAGCTCGGGTTCTGGCCTCGTTGACCATGCCGTCGGCCTTCGCCCGCGCATCGGAGAGCAGCTGCTCGGACTTGGTTCGGGCCTCGCCCAGCATCCCGTCCGCTTCGGCCTTGGCCTCGCCGGTCAACCGGTCGGCCATCTCCTGAGCCAGGCCCAGCACCTTGGCGGCTTGGACGTGGTGATCACCACCTGGCGAGGTCTGCTCAACCATCGGCGGCGGCGGCACCGGGGCCATCACCGGCCGTGGCGGCTCCAGCGGACGCAGATTACGTCCGGTGTCGATCGGCGCAGCACTGAGCCGCCGATCGAGGTCCTCGACCTGGTTGCGGAGATCGTTGTTCTCCTCGATCAAGCGAGCCAGCTCGGCTTCAACCAGGTCGAGGAAGGCGTCCACCTCGTCCTCGTTGTAGCCCCGCTTGCCGATCGGCGGCTTACTGAACGCGACGTTGTGAACGTCGGCGGGGGTCAACGGCATCGGATCACCTCACGCACTCCTCGACTATGCACAACTCTGGTGTGTCGGCCCCGAGGCCGGCGGCCGCTACGTTCTCGGATCTACCACTCGCATCAGTATGAACACCACGAGCAGCAGAACCATAATGGACAAGTCCAGGCCCACGCCTCCGATGCGGATGGGTTTCACCACCCGGCGGAGCGCCCGGACCGGCG
Source organism: Pseudonocardiaceae bacterium (assembly GCA_050699675.1). Taxonomy (GTDB): domain Bacteria; phylum Actinomycetota; class Actinomycetes; order Mycobacteriales; family Pseudonocardiaceae. Next base: position 3,744 of record JBOHFU010000236.1, on the reverse strand, counting down.
GATCAGTCATGGTATAGACCGACTCGAGCGCGATCGCCACCCCTCCGACTGGCTGCCAGCTGCGGGCGAAGGCTCGAACAAGTTCGACCACGATACGCGCCGTGAGCAGCAACCAGAAGAAGAAGAGCAGGTAGTAAACCACCAACCGGACCACGTCCACGCCGACACTCTGCCATCGGTGGCGAGGCGATGGTGAGCCGGGGGTGAGCCAGGTCCCTCGAATGCCGAGTTAGTTGAAGAAGCGACCTTCCGCGATGCGGCGCCTGTCCTCGGCCGACACGTCGACGTTGGGCGGCGACAGGAGGAACACCTTGTTGGTGACCTTGTCGATTGAGCCTCGCAGCGCGAAGGCCAGCCCGGCCGCGAAGTCCACGAGTCGCTTGGCGTCCCGGTCATCCATCTCGGTCAAGTTCATGATCACCGGGTTGCCCTCGCGGTAGCGTTCCCCGATAGGCCGGGCTTCGTTGTAGTTGTGCGGGTGCAAGGTGACGATGCGCGACAGTGGGAACGCTTCGGCGCCGACGAACGGGTCGCTGGCCAATGGGTGGTTGGGCGGCGCTGATGGGGCCGGTTGGCGGGCGGTTGGTACCGTATCGATGGCCAGCGAGCCGTGCACCGGCGCCTCTGCCTCCCACGACTCTGTGACCCGGGACTCTGTGCTCCGAGGACCTGTGGCCCAGGAGGGGGGCCGGCTGGGATGCGCCCTGGGTACCGCAGGGCGACCAGGTTGGGCAGCGATGCCATCGTCGTAACCGCCGAAATCCGCCCGATGGGCCCGACCAGCTCCGGGTCGCTCGGCCGCGCGGTCGCGTTCCCTAGCGGAGCGGGCTGCGGCTAGGTCGTAGTGGGGGTCGTAGCCAGGGTCGTCGTAGCCGGGGTCATACCCGAAACGGTAGTCAGGGTGATAGTCATCGAACTCCTCAGCGGGGACCATGCCGAAGTACGCCTTGAGCCTGTGCAGCGCGCTCATCGCCTCCCCTTCCTGTCCCGACCCTCGCGCGAGGTTAACGGCCTATCGCCCAGTAACGCGGTTCCGACACGCACGCAGGTGGAGCCCTGTGCGATGGCCTGCTCGAGATCCCCACTCATCCCGGCAGACAGCTCGGCTGCGCCCAGGTGTGCCCTGCGCAGCCGCTGGGCGGCGGCGGCAAGCTCGGCGAAGGCCGTCTCGGGAGCAACACCGAGCGGGGCGACCCCCATCACGCCCTCCAGCCGCAGACCGGGGGCGGCCGCTACCCGGTCGGCCAGCGCCTCGAGTTCGGGCAGGGGGCAGCCGCCACGCACTGGGTCGCCGTCCAGGCTGGCCTGGACGAGCACACCGACGGCACCGTCGCGTTCCCCGGCATCCTGCGCGGCGCGGGCGGCTCGGTCCAGCGCATCGACCAGTCGCACCGAATCCACTGACTGCACCTGCATCGCCCACCGGGCCACCGAACGGGTCTTGTTGCGCTGCAGCCGGCCGACCATGTGCCAACGCACCGGGACCGCTGGGGCAAGCGCGCTGACCTCGGCCACCTTGGCAGCGGCCTCCTGGTCGCGAGCCTCCGCGATGTCGCGCAGGCCGAGGTCAGCGAGCAGCGCCACGTCGGCGGCCGGGAACGTCTTGGTGACCGCGAGCAGCCGCACCTCAGCGGGATCCCGGCCCACGGCGGCGCACGCGGCGACGATGCGGTCGGAAACCCGCGCCACCGCCGCAGCCAGCTCGTCGCGGCGGTCGTTCACGACCCGATCCTCCTCCCATGCCCTCACACCTCGAACCAGGTCAGCGCGGCAAGCCGGCCGGTGACGCCCTCGCGACGGTAGCTGTACAGCGCGGGGTCCTCGATGGTGCACCGCGGGTCGACACCGACCCGGGCCACACCGGCGGCGGCGAGCTGCCGCCACAACCCAGCCCGCAGGTCCAGTCCCGCGGTGCCCCGCCGGGTCCGGCAGGCGCTGCCAGGCAAGCGGGCCTCCACGTCGGCCTGCATCGCCGCGGGTACCTCGTAGCAATGCCCGCAGGCCGAGGGCCCGATCAGCACCTCCACCCGCTCGATCCGCGCGCCGAGCTCCCGCATGGCTTCCAGCGCCGCGGGCAGTACCCCGACCCGGGCCCCCACCCGCCCCGCGTGCACGGCACCGACAACCTTTCCGACTGGGTCAGCGAGCAGCACCGGCACGCAGTCGGCGACCAGCACCGCCACCGCAAGCCCCGGTTCGGCGGTGACCAGCGCGTCGGTGGCCGGTACCGGCACGGCCCGCGGGCCGTCCACCGCGGCAACGGTGCGACCGTGCACCTGCTCCATCCAGACCAACCGCTGCGCAGCAAGCCCAACACCGGTGGCCAACCGCTCCCGGTTTGCCGCCACCGCATCGGAACGGTCACCGACATGCGCGCCCAGGTTGAATGAGGCGTACGGCGGCGCGGAGACCCCACCGTGCCGGGTGGTCACCACCCGGCGGATGCGGATGGCGTTCACCGCCTCATGAACGGCGGAACGTCCACCTCGTCGTCGTCATCGAAGTCCCCGGTCACCGGTATCGCCCGGCCCGACCGGCTTGCTCCTGGACGGCCCGACGCAGAATCGCCCGGCGCAGCGCCGCCCAGTCTGCGCGCGCCGGTGGCAGGTTGCCATGCGGTGTTGTTGGGCTGAGGTGCTGCCTGGCGCGGCGGGGTTGCTGCCGCAGGCGCGGACATCGGCGCCTGCGGCGACCTGCTGGACTGGCCGACCTTCCCCGACTGCCCACTGGCCACCGTCCGCGCGGCGACCGGCGAGGGGTTCAGCTTCTTGTGCGAGGGTCCACCTGTGTCGAAACCGGCGGCTATCACCGTAACCCGCACCTCGTCACCCAGCGAGTCGTCGATCACCGTGCCGAAGATGATGTTGGCGTCGGGATGCGCGGACTCCTGCACCAGCGTGGCGGCCTCGTTGATCTCGAACAGGCCCAGGTCCGAGCCACCGGCGATGGACAGCAGGACACCATGCGCCCCCTCCATCGACGCTTCCAGCAACGGGGAGTTAATGGCCTTCTCGGCGGCCTGCACCGATCGGCCCTCCCCCCTGGAGGACCCGATTCCCATCAGTGCGCTACCCGCACCGGACATGACGCTCTTCACGTCGGCGAAATCCAAATTGATCAGCCCAGGAGTGGTGATGAGGTCGGTGATGCCCTGGACGCCGGACAGCAGCACCTCGTCAGCGGAGCGGAAAGCGTCCATCAGGCTCACGTTGGCGTCGCCGAGCTGCAGCAGCCGGTCATTGGGGATCACGATCAGGGTGTCGCACTCGTTGCGCAGCTCGGTGATGCCGTCCTCGGCCTGACCGGCCCGCCGCTTGCCCTCGAAGGTGAACGGCCGGGTGACCACCCCAATGGTCAGCGCGCCAAGCTTACGGGCGATGCTCGCCACCACCGGAGCGCCACCGGTGCCGGTCCCACCACCCTCACCAGCGGTGACGAACACCATGTCAGCGCCCTTGAGGACTTCCTCGATCTCCTCACGGTGGTCCTCGGCGGCCTTGCGTCCCACCTCCGGGTTCGCTCCCGCGCCGAGCCCACGGGTGAGCTCCCGGCCGATGTCGAGCTTGACATCGGCGTCCGACATCAGGAGCGCCTGCGCATCGGTGTTCACCGCGATGAACTCGACGCCCTTGAGCCCGACTTCGATCATGCGGTTGACGGCGTTGACACCGCCACCACCGATTCCGGCGACCTTGATCACGGCGAGGTAGTTGTGCGGCGGTGTCATCCGGTCGCGCCGTCGCT
>JBOHFU010000235.1:0-5887 GCA_050699675.1 Pseudonocardiaceae bacterium | reverse complement strand
ACCAGTGGTTCGGCAACAGCGTCTCGATGCGCCAATGGCGCGACATCTGGCTCAACGAGGGCTTCGCCACCTATGCCGAATGGTTGTACGCCGAACGTACCGGCGGCGCCAGCGCGCAGCAGACCGCCGCGGAGCGCTACGCGCGTCTTCCTGCCGACGCCGACTTCTGGCGGATCCCACCGGGCGATCCCGGTGCCGCGACGGTGCTCTCCGGACCGGTCTACTCGCGCGGCGCGATGGCGCTGCAGGCGCTTCGGGTAGCGGTTGGGGACGAGGATTTCTTTACCGCGCTACGCACCTGGGCCACCGAGCGGCGCGATGGCAACGGTTCAGTGGCCGACTTCCTGGCCGTCGTCGAGCGAGTCTCCGGCGAGCAGGTCGACGACGTCGCCCAGGCCTGGCTGTTCAGCCCGACCAAGCCGCCCGCGCCACCTGGCTGAGGGGAGATGACCATGCGAAACCGGGCGCTGCTGATCGGGTCGGGCCTGGCAGTGCTGCTGGTGCTGATCGCGATCATGGTCTTTTCGTGGCGTAGTTCTGATCCCCGTCCCGCGCCGAGCGCGCCACCGCCTCCTGCAGCCGCTTTTCAGCCGGTCCCCGGCGCCGCCGGCATCGGGGACCCCTACTTCCCAGGCGCAGGCAACGGCGGCTACGACGTCACCGGCTATGACATCCAGATTCGCTACGACCCTCCCGCCGACCGGCTCGAAGGGCACACCACGATCACCGCCCGAGCCACCCAGGACCTCTCCCGGTTCAACCTCGACCTGAAGCTGCCGGTCACCGCCGTCGCGGTGAACGACCGGCCGGCTGGGATCCGTCAGGACGGTGGTGAGCTGCAGGTAACCCCGGCTGCGCCGGTGCGGGCCGGCCAGCCGATGACGGTGCTGGTGGACTACGTCGGAGTGCCTTCGAGCATCCCCGTCGCACCTGATGCGGACTCGCCGTGGAGACGCACCGCCGATGGCGCGGTCGCGGTGGGGGAGCCGGAGAGCGCCGCCTGGTGGTACCCGTCCAACGACCACCCGTCGGACAAGGCGACCGTGACGGTCACGGCGACCGTGCCCGCTGGAGTGGAGGCGATCTCCAACGGGGCCCTGCTCGGTGGCCCGGAACCGGCTGGGCCGGGTTGGGAGAAGTGGCGCTGGCAGGCCAGCGCGCCGATGGCCAGCTATCTCGCGTTCGTCGCGATCGGGCAGTACGACATCGTCCGTCGGGACACGCCCTATGGTCCCTACCTGGCCGCCTATGCACAGGGGCTCGATCCGCAGGTCGCGACTGCAGCGCGAGCCTCGGTGGAGCGGACGCCTGAGATCACCGGGTTCCTCGCTGAGATCTTCGGCCCCTACCCGTTCGAGAACCTCGGTGGCGTGGTGCCGGACGCCCCCACCATGAGCTTTGCGCTGGAGACCCAGACCCGCCCGGTCTACGGGCCGGTGTTCTTCGGCCTCGACGCGAACGTCGAAGTGGTGGTGCACGAGCTGGCGCACCAGTGGTTCGGGAACAGCGTCTCGATGCGCCAATGGCGCGACATCTGGCTCAACGAGGGCTTTGCGACATACGCCCAGTGGCTGTACTCCGAACGCACCGGCGGCCGCAGCGCGCAGCAGATCGCCGCGCAGAACTACGAGCTCAGACCCGCTGATTCCGACTACTGGCGGACCCCACCAGGCGATCCCGGCGCCGCGACGGTGCTCGCCGGACCGGTCTACTCGCGCGGCGCGATGGCGCTGCAGGCGCTTCGGATGAAAGTAGGGGACGAGGACTTTTTCACCGCGCTACGTACCTGGACCACTGAACGGCACGATGGCAACGGCTCGGTGCAGGACTTCCTGGCCCTCATTGAGCGAGTCTCCGGTGAGCAGGTCGACGACGTCGCCCAGACCTGGCTGTTCAGCCCCGCCCGCCCGGCCGCGTCCCCCGGCTGAGCGCGAACTGGCTCTCCGTTCATCCGAGTTGTCCACAGGTTGCGCGCGGAACTTCATCGACGTCAGACCCCCGTGAGACGATCTGAAGCCGATTGAGAGGAGGGCGCCCGTGCCGGGAGTTCGGCTGGAGTGGGACGCCAAGGCGGCCGAGATACCGCGACTGCGGCTGCCGCTGCAGGTCGTCGAGACGGTCAACGCCGCACGCGCTGACCGCGGAACGCTCACCTTCGACCGCGATCCCGACGACGGGTGGCGCAACAAGCTGATCTGGGGGGACAACCTCCACGTCCTGGCCTCTCTGGCCGAAGAGCTTGCCGGCCAGGTGGATCTCATCTATATCGACCCGCCGTTCGACTCACGGCAGGACTACAAGGTCCGCATCGCGGTCGGTGACGGCGGTGACGCCGCCGACCAAGATCTGGCCAAGCTCTCGTCCGTGCTGGAGGAGAAGGCGTACCGCGACACCTGGGGCAAGGGCGTCGAGAGCTACCTCCAAATGCTCTACGAGCGGCTGGTACTGCTCCGCGAACTGCTCTCGGACCGGGGCTCGCTGTTCCTGCACCTCGCCCCCAATGTCAGCCACTTGGCTCGCGTCCTGCTCGACGAAGTATTCGGCTCCAGTGATGACAACGTTCGCGCGGAGGTAATTTGGAAAAGGACGACTGCGCATAGCGACAGCAGTCAAGGTGGTCGCGGCTTTGGTCCGGTACACGATGTTCTCATTTATGTGAGCAAGACATCTAACTACATTTGGAATCAGCAGTACACCACTCATTCTGATGCTTACGTATCGTCCAAGTATCCACATGTCGAAGCCGGCACCCGCCGCCGGTATGGTCTATGGGATATGACGGGACCGGGTGGTGCAGCGAAAGGGAATCCGTCATACGAAGTAATGGGAATAACTAGGTACTGGAGGTATTCGAGAGAGAGGATGGATCAGCTCATTGCTGCAGGCCGGGTAGTTCAGCCACAGCCTGGCGCCGTCCCGCGGTACAAGCGTTACCTAGACGAGAGCATGGGGGTCCCGCTACAAGATATTTGGACTGATATCGACCCGATCAACTCGCAAGCGATAGAACGGCTCGGCTATGACACTCAGAAGCCGGAAGTGTTGCTCGAGCGAATCATAAGGTCGTCATCCGACGAGGGTTCGATCGTGTTGGACTGCTTCGTGGGTAGTGGTACCACCGCAGCGGTCGCCGAGAGGCTGAAGCGGCGGTGGGTGGCTGTTGATATCGGGCGCTTTGCGATCCACACCACGCGCAAACGGTTGCTCGACATCCCGCGGTGCGCGCCGTTCGTGGTCGCGAATCTGGGGCGTTACGAGCGGCAGGCGTGGCAGGATGCCACCACGGGGCCGCAGGTGCAGGCGTATCTCGATTTCGTGGTGCAGCTCTACGACGGGTCGCCGACTGCGGAGTTCCAGCACTTGCACGGGACCAGGGGACGGCGCGCGGTGCACGTCGGGGCGATCGATGCCGCGGTGAGCTTCGGGGAGATCAAGGAGTCGTTGGACGAAGCGGCCGCGGCGGGGCATCCCGGGCTGGACGTGCTGGGCTGGGAGTTCGAGATGGGCTTGCACGAGCTGGTGCAGGATGAGGCGCAGGTCCGCGGAATCGACCTTCAATTGCGCCGGATTCCCCGCGAGGTGATGGATCCGCGAGCCGTGGATTCCGGCGAGGTGGTGTTCCACGAACTCGCCTACCTGGAAGTTGCCACTACCGTGCGGAAGAGAAGTCTTACCGTGACGCTCACTGACTTCGTGCTGCCGAACCCGGACCTCGTGCCGGTCTCGGTGCGCAGCAAGATCAGCGGTTGGGCGGACTACGTCGACTACTGGGCCGTCGACTTCACCTACGGCGCCGGAGGCCATGGCGACACCTTCCACAACCAGTGGCAGTCCTACCGCACCCGCGCCAACCGGACATTGGAGCGAAACACCACCCATGACTATGACCAACCCGGGAGCTATACGGTGCTGGTTAAGGTCGTGGACATCTTCGGCAATGACACCACCACGGCGGTGGAGGTATCGGTGAAGTGAACGACCCCTACGGAATACCCGCGAGCCGCCCGGAGAGCGTCGCTCCTCTGGTCGCGGGGATCCGCGAGCATGTCGGCGCGTGGCGTCGCACCGGCTATCCCGGATTGTCGGCGACGTCGCTGCGGCTGCTTGAACACTGGTTTCTCGACGAGCACCAGACCCCTGACGGTCAGCTGTTCCGGTACTTCTTCTCGCAACGCGAGGCGGCCGAGACCGTCATCTACCTCTACGAGGTCGCGCGGCAGCGAACGCTGGCCGGTATGGCGGCTCAGTTCGCATCCCGACCGGTGGCAGTGGAAGGGCAGCGGTACCCCCGATACGTGGTGAAGGCTGCCACGGGTTCTGGCAAGACGAAGGTGATGAGCCTGCTGATCGCCTGGTCCTACTTTCACCGGATGCGCGAGACGGAATCCGAGCTGACGACGAACTCGCTGGTTATTGCGCCCAACTTGATCGTATTCGAGCGCCTCCGCGCCGACTTCGAGCATGGTGCGATCTTCCGTGACGATCCCGTTGTGCCACCGGAGTGGCGCGGCGACTTCGACCTTGCGGTCTGCTTACGCGACGAGCCCATACCGGCGGCGGCCGGAGTGCTGGTGCTGAGCAATATCCAGGCGCTCTATGAACGCCCAACGCCGAAGCCCGCCAACCCCGTCGAGGCCCTGCTCGGTGTCCCGCCGCCGCGCAATCCGGCCGCTCCCGAGCCGGTGCTCACCCGGCTGGCCCGGCGGGGCCCGGTGCTCGTGGTCAACGATGAAGCGCACCACTTGCACGACGCAATCCGGCGGGACACCAACGAGCCGCTCACGATCTGGCAGACGCTGTATCGGCTGCATGAACTGGCGGATGGTGGAATTACCGCGCAGCTCGACTTCTCTGCGACCCCCCGCGGTCAGGATGGTCGGCTCTTCGACGACGTGGTGGTCGATTACCCGCTCTCGCAGGCGATCGACGACGGTATCGTCAAACGCCCGATTATCGGGGAGCTTGTTGGCGGGCTTGACAGTACGAGCAACAACGCAGCGGTCCGGTATCGGCAGCGGATCAGCGCCGGGGTGGCCAAATGGAGGGAGTTCCGGGACACGCTCACTCCCGCAGGCCGCAAGCCGCTGCTGTTCGTCATGGCCGAGGACACCAAGTCCGCCGACCAGATCGCGGCTCACCTGGAGACGCTGCCAGACCTTGCCGGCCGGGTCCTGACCATCCACGTCAACATGGCTGGCCCCAACCGCGGCGACATCGCGAGAACTGATCTGGAGAAGGCGCGGACCGCGGCACGCGAGGTCGACCGCGACGACAACCCGTACTGCGCCATCGTGAGCGTGCTGATGCTCCGCGAGGGTTGGGACGTCCGCAACGTCAGCGTCATCGTGCCGCTGCGCCCATACACGGCGGAGGCGAAGATCCTTCCGGAGCAGACGCTCGGCCGGGGGTTGCGCCGGATGACCCCGCCTGGGTCAGGTGTGGACGAGCAGCTGGTTGTCATCGAGCACGAGGCGTTTCGCCAGCTGTGGGACACCGCACTGGACGACGAGGGTCTCCGGGTGGAACGCCGAGCCGCAGACGAGGTCCATCCCGAGGTGTCGGTGATCGCAGTGGAGCCGGATCGCCTGCGCTACGACATCGAGATCCCGCAGCTCTCCCGGGTCCTGCACCGCAGTGTTGCCGAGCTTGTGTCGCTGCGGCCCGAGGACGTTCCTACCCGCCAGATCCCGCTCGCTGAGGAACTGCGTAGCGAGACCATTGACTACACCGGTCGGGACCTGCGCTCAGGGGAGATCATCGAGCGTGCCGAGTACGAGTTTCCCACCGCAGACCAGCCCGAACCGGTTATCGCCTGGTTCGCCAACGAACTCGCCCGCCAGACTCGGGTGGTCGGGCAGTTCGCGCTCCTCGCCGCCCTGGTGAAGGG
>JBOHFU010000234.1:0-5904 GCA_050699675.1 Pseudonocardiaceae bacterium | reverse complement strand
GCGGAGAACCTGTTCCTGGCTCGCCAGCCGCGCCGCTTCGGGTTGATCGACTGGGCCAGGATCCGGCGGGAGTCGGTCGGCCTGCTCGAACGGGTGGGCCTGCACGTCGACCCGGCCACCCCGGTACGCGAACTGGGCATCGGGCAGCGGCAGCTGGTGGAGATCGCCCGCGCACTCGACCAGGATGCCCAGGTCCTCGTCCTGGACGAGCCGACCGCGGTGCTCACCGGCACCGAGACCGACCAGCTGCTGGAGATCATGGCTGGCCTGCGCGACCAGGGCGTCGGTTTGGTGTTCATCACCCACCACCTGCAGGAGTGCCGGCGCATCGCCGACCGGATCACGGTGCTGCGCGACGGGCGCAGCGTCGGTGTGCTGCCTGCCGGTGCAGGCGTCGAGCAGATGATCGAGCTGATGGTCGGTCGAAGCATCGACGAGCAGTACCCGCGCCGGGCCCAGCGACCCGGCGAGGTGCTACTCAAGGTCGACAGACTGACCCGGGCAGGCGTGTTCAGCGAGGTGTCCTTCGAGGTCAGGGCGGGCGAGGTGGTCGGCGTCGCCGGCCTCGTCGGGGCGGGGCGTACCGAGGTCGTGCGGGCAGTCTTCGGCATCGACCGCTACGACTCCGGCCGTGTCCAGATCGCCGGCCGCACGCTGCCCGGTGGGGACGTGCGAGCCGCGATGCGGGCGGGCCTCGGTCTGGTGCCCGAGGACCGCCAGGGCCAGGGGCTCGTGCTGCGCTCCTCCGTCGCCGAAAACCTCGGCCTGGCCACCCTCCGCGCGGCAACCACCGCAGGGTTCGTGGACCGCAAGGGGCAGCATCGCCGGGCCGGGATGGTATGCAGTGCGCTGCGGGTCCGAACCTCGGGGCTCGGCCAGGCGGTGCGTGAGCTGTCCGGAGGCAATCAGCAGAAGGTCGTCATCGGCAAGTGGCTGCTGGCCGACCCGAAGGTGTTGGTGCTCGACGAGCCGACCCGAGGCGTGGACGTCGGCGCCAAGCTAGAGATCTACGAACTGATCAACAAGATGACCGCCGACGGCCGGGCCGTGCTCCTGGTATCCAGCGACCTTCCCGAGGTGATCGGGATGAGCGATCGCATCGTCGTGCTGGCCCGCGGCCGGGTAGCCGGCGAGCTGCCCGTCCGTGGGCAAGGACGACGAGTCACCCAGGAACAGGTAATGGCGCTGGCCGTACCGGACCGGGTGAGCCCGGCTTGACGTCCGCGAACGCGCGATCCGGTCTCCGCATCCGCAAGATCGCCGCTGGCAACGGTGCGCTGGGCGGGTTGGTGGTGCTGGTGGTGGCGCTGTCCATCGTCACGCCCACCTTCCTGAGCGCACAGAACCTGCTCAACGTCGGTGTGCAGGCGGCTGTGGTCGCGGTGCTCGCGCTCGGCTCCACCTTCGTGATCATCTCGGGCGGCATCGATCTGTCGGTGGGCAGCGTGGCAGCGCTGTCGGCGATGGTCGGCGCCTGGAGCTCCGCCGAGGCCGGACTGCCCGGCCCGATCTCCTTACTGCTCGGCCTGGCCACCGGTGTGGTCGCGGGTCTGGTCAACGGCGCGCTGGTGAGCTACGGCAGGCTACCGGCGTTCATCGCCACCCTGGCCATGCTCAGCGTGGCCCGGGGACTCACCCTGGTGGTGTCGCAGGGCACCCCGCTGGCGACCCCGGATGTGATCAGCTTCCTCGGCTCCAATCTCGGCCCGTACCTGCCACTACCGCTGCTGATCATGCTGCTGTTCTTCGGTCTCACCGCGCTGGTACTGGCCCGCACGTACTCCGGCCGCGCGATGTACGCGATCGGTGGCAACTCCGAAGCCGCCCGGCTCTCCGGCATCGACGTGCGCACGCAGCAGCTGGTGATCTACGCGCTGTGTGGGCTGTTCGCCGCGGTGGCCGGCATGATGCTGGCCGGCCGGCTGTCCTCGGCGGGTCCGCAGGCCGCGATCGGCTACGAACTGGACGCCATCGCCGCCGTGGTGATCGGCGGCGCCTCGCTGTCCGGCGGTGTGGGCACCGCGTCCGGCACCTTGATCGGTGCCCTGGTGCTCGCCGTGCTGCGCAACGGGCTCAACCAGCTCCAGGTCTCCCCGTTCTGGCAGCAGGTGGTGATCGGAGTGGTCATCGCGCTGGCTGTCCTTGTCGACTCCCTGCGCCGGGGCAGTCGCTAGCTCCCGCCAGCACAGGAAAGGAGAAACAGTCAATGAAGCTGACCCGGAGAGTCGCCGCGGCGTTGTCCGTGATGGCCCTGTCGTTGACAGCGGCCTGCGGCTCCGGCGCGGAGAGCGCGAATGGCGTCACCGTCGGGCTGGCCGTGTCCACCCTGAACAACCCGTACTTCGTGCAGCTCACCGACGGCGCCCGGGAAGCTGCCGCGGAGCTCGGCGTGAAGCTCGTCTTGGTGGACGCGCAGAACGACGCGATCAATCAGATCAACCAGGTACAGACCTTCACCAGCCAAGGCGTGAAGTCGATCATCATCAACCCGGTCGACTCGACGCAGGCCAGACCGGCCGCCAAAGCCGCGGAGAACGCGAACATCCCGCTGATCTCGGTGGACCGCTCGATCGACGGCGGTAAGATCGCCTCCGAGATCATCTCGGACAACGTGCAGGGCGGGCGCCTCGCGGCCATCGAGCTGGGTCGAGTCACCTCCGGCGCGGTCGTGCACCTGCAGGGCCTCCCCGGCACCTCGGCCAGCCGCGACCGCGGCCAGGGCTTCGAGCAGGGTCTGAGCTCGGCCACCATCGAGGTCGTGGCCACCCAGCCGGCGGACTTCGACCGCGCCAAGGGCCTGGACGTGATGACCAACCTGCTGCAATCCCACCCGACACTCACTGGTGTGTTCGCCGAGAACGACGAGATGGCGCTCGGCGCGATCCGGGCTCTCGGTGACCGGGCAGGCACGGAGGTCCAAGTTGTCGGCTTCGACGGCACGCCGGACGCCCTGGCAGCCATCGAGGCAGGTGCGATGGCCGCGTCTATCGCCCAGCAGCCGAAGGTGCTCGGCCGCACCGCTGTCGAGCAGGCCGTTCAGGCGGCCAGGGGTGAGCAGGTCCAACAGGTGATCGACGTTGAGGTGAAGGTCGTAACCAGGCGGAACGTAGCGGCGTTCAGATGACGCAGAGTTCGGGCTTAGGGCTCGCGCGAAATGCGCTCAACTATCGGCTGCAGGTCCTGCGCCTGCACCGCGTGCAGGAATACGGCGGCGACGCGGTGCTGGCGGTCCAGCACGATGGTCAGCGGCACCACCGAACGCGGGATCCCCTTGAGCGCCAGTAGCGTCCGGCCGGGTGGGTCGAAGATCGACGGGTAGGTCAGGCCGAAATCGCGGGCGAAGTCCGCCCCGGCCTGCCGGCTGTCCCGCACGTCGATCCCGATGAACTGCACGCGCTGACCTGCCGTCGCGTTGGCGACTTGTACTAGGTCGGCGGCCTCAGCCCGGCACGGCCCGCACCACGAGCCCCAGACGTTGAGTACCACCACCTGGTCGCGGTACCGATCCAGCGACACCGTGACACCAGGCTCGGTGAGGCTGTCCCCGGACAGGTCGCCGACCACGCCCCGGGTGGCCGGCGGGTCGTAGAAGATGTCGGTCTTCCCGCCCGGCGAGACGAACTCGAACGTTCCACCGCGGGCCACCGCGTCGGTGCCCGTGGCGCAACCGGCCAGTAGGAGCACCGCTGCGACCAGGACCAGGACGTATCTCATGCCCCGGCGACCTTCGGGTCCGACCAGCCGGCCGGCTGGGTGTACACCACCTCGACCATAGCGTCACCGGCGAACACCAGGCTGGTCAACGACGCCAGGGAGCACTGCCTGCGCCGGGGGTCGTGCCAGAGCCGCCGCTGGTCCAGATGCCGGCGCAGAGTCCAGATCGGTAGCTGATGTGACACGCAGACCGCCTCGTGTCCAGCGGCCCGGTCCCGGGCACGGTGCGCCGCGGCGAACATCCGGCTCGCGATCTCCCGGTACGGCTCGCCCCAGGACGGCCGGAAGGGATTGTGCAGCTTGGGCCAGTGCCGCGGGTCGCGCAGCGCCCCGTCACCGACCGACACCCGGGTGCCCTCGAACACATTGCCCGCCTCGATCAGCCCCTCGTCGATGACCAAGTCCAGGCCATGCCTAGCCGCGATCGGCTCCGCCGTCTGCTGCGCCCGCAGCAACGGCGAAGCGACCACGTGCACCACATCATGGCCACCGAGATACTCGGCGACCAGCTCGGCTTGCCGGACGCCGACGTCGGAGAGCCGGAAGCCGGGTAGCCGGCCGTAGAGGATCCCGTCCGGGTTGTGTACTTCGCCGTGCCGTAGCAGGTGGACCACGGTACGGCTCATGGCCGCGGTTCCCGCGCTTGGGCGGCGGCCCGGGCGGCGTGCGGCATCGCCGCGGCGATCACTTCGAACGCCTCGTCGTCCAGCGCGGCGGAGACGAACCAGGACTCGAACGCACTGGGCGGCGGGTAGACGCCGCGGTCGAGCAGCGCGTGGAAGAACGCCGGGAAGCGCCAGGTCTGGGTGGCCTGCACCCCGGCATAGTCACGCACCGGCCCGGTTCCGGTGAACAACACGCTGAGCAGCGAGCCGGCAGTTTGCACCACGTGCGGCACGCTCTGGGCGTCCAGTGCCTCGTCGAGCAGCCCGGCCAGCCGGGTGGCCGCGGCGTCCAGCCGGGCATAGACCTCCGGGTCGGCGGCCCGCAGCGTGGCCAACCCGGCGGCCACCGCCACCGGGTTCCCGGACAACGTTCCCGCCTGGTACACCGGCCCGGCCGGCGCCAGGTGGGCCATCAAGCCCGCGGAGCCACCGAACGCCGCTGCTGGCAGCCCGCCGGACATCACCTTGCCGAAGGTGTAGAGGTCGGCCGGCACCTGCTCGAGCCCGAACCAGCCGGCGGCCGAGACCCGGAACCCGGTCATCACCTCGTCCAGTATCAGCAGCGCACCGTGACCGTGGCACAGCTCGCGCAGCGCAGCATTGAAGCCGGGATCGGGCGGCACCGCACCCATGTTCCCGGCGGCCGCCTCGGCGATGACGCAGGCGATCTCCGCGCCCCGTTCCACGAAAAGGGCGCGGGCGGCGTCGATGTCGTTGTAGGGCAGCACGATGGTGTCCGCGGCCTGGGCACCGGTGACGCCCGGGCTGCTGGGCAGCCCGAAGGTGGCGACGCCGGATCCGGCTGCGACGAGCAGCGCGTCGACGTGCCCGTGGTAGTGCCCGGCGAACTTGACCACCGCGGGGCGCCCGGTGGCGCCGCGGGCCAGCCGGATCGCGCTCATCGTCGCCTCGGTGCCGGAGTTGACCAGGCGGACCTGCTCCACCGGCTCTACCCGGTTCACGATCTCCTCGGCAAGCTCGATCTCCCCAGTGGTGGGGGTACCGAAGGACAGCCCCCGCGACGCGGCCGCCCGCACCGCGTCCACCACCGCTGGGTGCGCATGGCCCAGGATCATCGGCCCCCAGGAGGAGACCAGGTCGACGTAGCGGGTGCCGTCGGCGTCCCACAGGTAGGGCCCCGATGCGCGGACCATGAAGCGCGGCGTGCCACCGACCGCGCGAAAAGCCCGTACCGGGGAGTTCACCCCGCCGGGGATCACTGCGCTCGCCCGCTTGAAAAACCGGGCCGACTCAGTGGCGCTCATGCTGCAATCCGGTGAGTGCCCGCTTGGCTGCCGACAGCCACATATCGCCAGGTTTCGCCGTCAGGACACTTCTACCCACTCGCCGCAGCCCCCGTCCTGCTCGCAAACGCGGAGTTTCGTCACTAAGCCTCCCGCGGCCTCAGCGCTATGTCCGGGGTCACTGCCGTTGGCATCCGCCAGAGTACGGACCAGGCCCCCTCTGATGATGTACTCCGCGCACACCCGGGTCGGCGTCGCGGTCCTCGACGCCGACCCGGGTG
>JBOHFU010000233.1:0-5910 GCA_050699675.1 Pseudonocardiaceae bacterium | reverse complement strand
GTACCGGACCTGCCGCCGGGCAGCACCGTCAAGGTCGATGGTGTGCCAGTAGCCGCCGACCGGCTCGGGGCGGCGCTGCAGGAGGCGGCCAGGCAGCGCGTGCTGCAGGCCGGATCGGTGGCCTTTCTGCTCGCGGTGACGGCCACCGTGCTGCTGGCCTGGGTGATCACCGGCCAGGTACTACGGCCGCTGCATGAGGTGACCGCTACCGCGCGCCGGCTGTCCGCCGAATCGCTGGACGAGCGGCTGCGGCTACCCGGGCCGCGTGACGAGGTGGCCGAGCTCGCCGACACCTTCGACGCGATGCTCGACCGGTTGCAGGCCGCCTTCCAGGCACAACGCCGATTCGTCGCGAACGCCAGCCACGAACTGCGCACCCCGTTGGCGGTCCTGCGCACCGAGGTGGAGGTCACGCTCGCTGATCCCGCCGCAGACGACGCCGAACTGCGCCGGATGGCTACGGTGATCAGGGACGCGACGCTACGTGCCGAGCAGCTGGTGGACGGGCTGTTGGTGCTGGCCCGGACCGAGGGCAGCACCCTTCGGGCGCGGGAACCGGCCGACCTCGCCACCCTGGCCACGGCCGCACTACGGATCGTCGAGCCCGAGGCCCGCAGCCGGGGCTTGCAGGTGACCTCCCGGATGGCGCCGGCGTTGACCGTCGGCGACCCCCCGCTGCTGGAGCGGGTGGTGGGCAACCTGGTGGAGAACGCGGTGCGGCATAACGTCTGCGGTGGCTGGGTGGAGGTCTGCACGGATGGCGCGGGGCAGCGGGCGACGCTGCAGGTCAGCAGCTCGGGGGAGGTGGTGGCGCCCGGGCAGGTGACTGCGCTGTTCGAGCCCTTCCACCGTGGCGGGGTGGCTCGAACCTCCCACGACGGGGCAGGCTTGGGCCTGTCGATCGTCCACGCGGTAGTCGCCGCGCACGGTGGCACAGTGCATGCCCAACCAGTCCCCGGCGGAGGGCTCACAGTAACGGTGCACCTGCCCGCCGGGTAGGTGGCCCTTCAAGTACCGCCAACCCCGGTCGCAGGTGCCGTCAACGACTACCAACCTGTTCGCCGCACCGCCGTCGACGCGGGCCATGACATTAACTCGATCCGCCTGGGGCGAGCCTGGTCGATGGAACTCGACCAGTCGACCTGAGCCGGCCAGGCAAGGTCGCCATCGGCGTTGAGGTTCTGTCCGCTGACCCATCGGCTGTCGGGCGCACGGCGCGCTGTCTGGTAGCCAGCCCACGTCGCGACTGGCGTTGATGGCGCTGGCAACTCACGCGACCTCGGGGATGGTAGTCGTTGACAGCGCTCGTGACCGGGGTTGGCGGTACTTGAAGGGCTACCTACAGGCTGTTTTGAGTGCTGTGGCGAGGGGGTGCGCGGTCAGTTCGCGCTGCCACCGTCGGGCCCCACCGGCGACAAGTTCCCGATCCACCGTAGTGGCATCCGGCGGCTCGGGGGGCTCCCAGCACAGCCGGCGGATTAAGTCGGGTTGCAGCAGGTTCTGCACCGGCAGGCGGTGATGCTCGGCGATCTCAGTCAGCGCCGCCCGCGCCGCGACGAGCCGGACCGCCGCGGCCGGATCCCGGTCGGTCCAGCGGTTCACCGGGGGAGGGCCGCCGCCCTGGGTCCGCAGCGCTGGTAGCTCGCTGTCCGGCAGCGCCCTGGCGGTCTGTAATGCGGCCAGCCATGTCTTGACCTGCCGACGCTGTGCACGGCCGCCGAACACGGGGCGGGACAGCAGCGCGGCTTCGTCCGGCGGGTCGGCGAGCGCCGCGTCGATGATCGCGGAATCGGGCAGCACCCGGCCTGGTGCGATGTCGCGCTGCCGAGCCAGCTGTTCGCGGGCCAGCCACAGCTCGCGCACCGTGGCCAGGTCGCGCGGCCGGTGGACGCGGTGCATCCCCGAGGTCCGGCGCCATGGGTCGGCGCGTGGCGCGGGCGGACCGGCGGTGCGCACTGCCTCGAACTCCTCGGCAGCCCAGCCCGACTTGCCCTGGGCATCCAGTTCGGCGGCGATCGTAGCACGCAGTGGCAGCAGCAGTTCGACATCGAGCGCGGCGTAGGTCAGCCATTCCGCGGGTAGCGGCCGGCGGGACCAGTCGGCGGCGCCGTGTCCCTTCTGTAGCTGGTAGCCCAGCAGTTCTTCGACCAGTGCCGCCAGGCTAACCCGCTCGAGTCCGGCCAGCCGGGCGGCCAGCTCGGTGTCGAACACCGAGTCGGGCCGAAGCCCCAGCTCGGCCAGGCACGGCAGATCTTGGGAAGCGGCGTGTAGTACCCATTCCAGCGGGTTGAGCACCTTAGCCAGCGGGGAAAGGTCATCAAGACCGATCGGATCTATGAGTACCGTGCCCGCGCCCTCTCGCCGAAGCTGGACCAGATAGGCGCGCTGCCAGTAGCGATAGCCCGAAGCGCGTTCGGTGTCCACGGCTACCGGGCCGGTGCCCTCATCGAGTACGGCCACCGCGGTGTCCAGGGCCACCGGTGAGGCGACGACCGGCGGCACCCCGGCGGCCGGTGCCAGCAACGGAACCGGGGTGGTCTCGGTCAGCGGATGACCCCCGCACGCATCGCCAGGGCGACCATCTGCGCCCGGTCACCGGTGCCGAGCTTGCGCCCGATCCGGGACAGGTGGCTTTTCACGGTGAGCGCGGACAGGTTCAGCGCCTCACCGATCTCCTTGTTGGACTGGCCGTCGGCGACCAGTTGGAGCACCTCGACCTCCCTGGCAGACAACTCACGCGGAGTGTTATCGGTGCCGGGTACCCGAGTGCCGGATGCCAGCATCGGAGCCACCGTCGGGTCTGCGTACACCCCGCCGTCGAGCACTCGGCGCACGCCGTCGGTGACCACCGAAGGGGACGCCGACTTGAGTAGGTAGGCCTGCGCACCGGTCTGGAAAGCCGTGCGGACGGCATGCGGGTCGTCCGACGAAGCGAGCACCACGATGCGCGGCCAGCCTTGGCCACGCAGCTCGCCGATCAGGTCCAGCCCGCTACCGTCGGGCAGGGTCAGATCGAGTATTGCAAGGTCGCACGGGCCGGAGGCGAGGGCGCGTGTCCTCGCCTCGGCCACCGATGCGGCCTCATGCACAGTGACCGCGCCCATTGTCACTAAACGTGAAGCGATCGCTTCACGCAGTAACGGATGGTCGTCGACCACCAGCACGGTGAACAGTTCTTCCCGCGGATGCGGGACTAATGACGCCGGCACGGCGCCGGATCGCGCCGACCTGACGGTCGCGCCATATCCGACAGCAGCCACGTCGCTACCTCCCTGGAGTCGGTCGTGCCCCCGACCGCACACCGGGACCCCGTCCGAGTAACCGCGCCGCAACTCGACCGGGGATGGTGTCGTACGGGGGAGAGTAGCCGTCCGAGCGGCCTAACGGGGAGCCGCGAGCGAACGTTCTTGCCGATCTGCTCGCAAAGCCGCCATCGACGGTCGCCCGATCGGGCGATACTGTCCGGACAGGTAACGTTAGCGCCGCACGGGACGACTCACATTCTTAGCGTAAATAACGACAGGTTGGTGCGGGGGCTGGTGGCCGAAGCCTTGATCAGTCGAGGCGCGTGCCGAGGGCCACAACTCCGACCGGTGGGAGCCCGGCGGCTGCCGCCATCAATTCACAGAACGCCCTGCCATGCACCGCGAGGTTGTCGCCTTTCGGGGTCCACGACGCCCGCAGCTCGATATCATCTGCTCGCTCGGGTCCGGTGATAGTGCCGAACCGGGCTGACGAGGTCTGGGTGACCGTGCCACCGAGGGCAGTGTGCTCGGCGCCTACGCTGCACAGCGCGTCGGCGAGCCAGGACCAGCCCACGGCTGGGAGCAACGGGTCACCGGCGAACTCGGCGTCCAGCTCGGCGCGGACGAAGCCAACCAGCCGCAGGGTGCTCTCCCAGGCTTCCTGGCCGTCCGGGTCGTGCAGGAGCACAAGCCGGCCGGTCACCGACGGGTGGCCGGAGCCGGAGAGCTCAAGACCCCAGGCGTAGGTCCATGGCGCCAGCCGCTGCGGGGCCGGGATCGGCTCGAACCGCAGCTCGGGGCGCGGCCGCACGGCGTTCAGTGAGACCACTGCCCGGCGGAAGATCTCCGGGGCGTCCGCCAGATCAGGCACACCGGGAACTGTAGGAGGACCGTCGCCGACAGTCGCGCCGAAACGCCGCTGCGCCGGTCGTGGCGTCACCGGGGGGCGGTTCACGATGCCCGGACATCGCGACCGGCCCCGTCCACCTCGTGGATAGTCGGGAGCAGCCCAGGCAACCACCAGGTCTCCACCCCGAGGCCGCAGCCCACGCAGATAGCGACCGGCCCGGGATCGCCGGCCAGCGCGATGACCTCCACCGTGCAGTCCGCCCGGCATGCTGGGCACCAGGCCACCTCGATACTGACTTGCCGATCTTCGGCATCGCGCCGGGACACGCAGACCTCCGCCGGGACGTCGGGGCTTTTTCCCAGTTACACCGTCGCACGAGTGGGCCGGGCGATCAGCGCGCCACGCCGGGCCCAGGTCCAAGGCCCTGGGTCCAAAGCTTGGAGCCCCGCATCCAAACCATGGTCGAAGCCGTGCGACGATGGTTGCTGAGATGACCAGGACCACCGGACCGGCCACCGCCCGCCGGCTGCTCCCCGATGTGCCATTGCTGGCCGCCGCCCGGGGCGAGCGTCCGGACCACCCGCCAGTGTGGTTCATGAGACAGGCCGGGCGGTCGTTGCCCGAATACCGCGAGCTGCGGGCCGGTCTGCCGATGTTGCAGGCATGTATGACTCCTGAGCTGGCCTGCGAGATCACCTTGCAGCCGGTGCGGCGCCACGGGGTGGACGCCGCGATCCTGTTCAGCGACATCGTGATACCGCTGCACGCCGCTGGCGTCGGACTGGACATCGTGCCTGGTACTGGTCCGGTGGTGGACAGCCCGGTGCGCAGCGCCTCGGATGTCGCGGCGTTGCCCGCACTGGAACCCGAGGCAGTCGAGCCGGTTGCCGCCGCGGTGCGGTTGCTCGTCGCCGAACTGGGGCAGATCCCGCTGATCGGTTTCGCCGGTGCCCCGTTCACGCTGGCCTCCTACCTCGTCGAAGGTGGGCCGAGCCGCCACCACGAGCGCACCAAAGCGCTGATGCATTCCGAGTCCGACGTCTGGCACGCGCTGCTGGAACGGCTCGCCGAGCTCACCCTCACCTTCCTTCGGGTGCAGGCCGACGCCGGGGTGGACGCGGTGCAGCTGTTCGACTCCTGGGCAGGGGCGCTGTCCGAGCGGGAGTACCGGCAGTTCGTGCTCCCGCACTCGGCGCGGGTGCTCTCAGGTCTGGCCGGAACCGGCCTGCCGCGGATCCACTTCGGGGTGGGCACCGGGGAGCTGCTCGGCGCGATGACCCAAGCCGGCGCGGATATCGTCGGGGTGGATTGGCGGATCCCCCTCGACGTTGCCGCGCAGCGAGTGCGGGCCGCCCGAGCGCACGGCCCGATCGTGCTCCAGGGCAACCTCGACCCGGCGGTGCTGCTGGCCGGCTGGCCGGCCGTCGAGCGAGAGGTGCGTCGGGTGATCGCCGAGGGGCGGGCGGCCGACGCACACGTGCTGAACCTCGGCCACGGTGTCCTGCCGGGAACCGACCCGGACGTGCTGACCCGCATCGTGGAGCTGGCGCACTCGCTGTGAGCGGCGCGCAACGTTCGCGGGTCGCCGTGGTCGGCGGGGGGATCTCCGGGCTGACCGCGGCGTACCGGTTGCGCACGCTGCTCGGCCCGACCGCCGAGATCGTGCTCGTTGAGGGCTCGCGGCGGCTCGGTGGGGCGCTGCGCACCGTGCAGCTCGGCGGCGTGGCGCTGGACGTGGGCGCGGAGGCGTTCCTGACGCGCCGGCCGGAGGCGCTCGGGCTGATCGAGGAACTGGGGCTGGGCGGGCAGCTGACT
>JBOHFU010000232.1:0-5930 GCA_050699675.1 Pseudonocardiaceae bacterium | reverse complement strand
GTCAGGGCAGCTCAGCACGCCGGAAACGAGCCCGGGGAGCGTGCGTCCAGTAAGGTCAACCCCTGGTGCGCCGGGAAGCCTGGTCGGCAGTCCGTGACTGGCCACGCCCAAGGAGAACCGGTGCCCCAGCTTCCCGCTCCCCCCCGCCCCCGGATGTTCGACCGCGGATCCTGGCGCGAGGTCAGCCGCATCGGCGACGTGCTGCGCACCGAGACCGTCGGCGGTGTCCTGCTCGTCGCGGCGGCGGCGATCGCGCTGCTGTGGGCGAACTCCCCTTGGGGCGTCGCGTATTTCGACTTCAGCGCCATCCGGATCGGGCCCTCCCAGCTGCACCTCGACCTCACCCTCGCGCGATGGGCCGCCGACGGGTTGCTCGCAATCTTCTTCTTCGTCGCCGGCCTGGAACTCAAGCGCGAGTTCGTCGCCGGCGATCTGCGCGACCCGCGCCGCGCCGCGCTACCCATCGCCGCCGCCCTGGGCGGGATGGCCGTGCCCGCCCTGTTCTACCTCGCGATCAATCTCGGCGCTGAGGACGGCGACCTGTCCGGCTGGGCTATCCCCACCGCCACCGACATCGCCTTCGCGCTCGCCGTGCTCGCGGTGATCGGCACCCACCTGCCCGCCGCGCTGCGCATCTTCCTGCTCACCCTCGCCGTGGTCGACGACCTGCTCGCGATCACCATCATCGCCATCTTCTACACCCAGTCGCTGGACGTCACCCCTCTCGGGCTCGCCCTCATCCCACTGGCCCTGTTCGGGATCCTCGTGCAACGGCGCGTTCGCTCATGGTGGCTGCTGCTCCCGCTGGCCGTCACCACCTGGGTGCTCGTCCACGAATCCGGCGTGCACGCCACCGTCGCCGGGGTACTCCTCGGGTTCCTCGTCCCCGTCGTACGCCGCAGCGAGGGCCCCGGACCCGGCCTGGCCGAGCACTTCGAGCACCGCTGGCGGCCGCTGTCAGCCGGCGTCGCCGTGCCGATCTTCGCGTTCTTCTCGGCCGGGGTCTCCATCACCGGTTCCGGTGGCGTCGGCGCCACCCTGCGCGACAGCGTCACCCTCGGTGTCGTCGTCGGCCTGGTCGTCGGCAAGGTCATTGGTGTCCTCGGCGCGACCTACCTCGTCCAGCGGTTCACTCGCGCCCAGCTCGCCGACGGCCTGGGGTGGTGGGACGTCCTGGGCCTCGCGCTGCTGGCCGGCATCGGATTCACCGTCTCCCTGCTCATCGGGGAACTCGCCTTCGGCGCCGGTAGCGTCCGCAACGACCACGTCAAGGTCGGCATCCTGCTCGGCTCGCTGCTCGCCGCGCTGCTGGCCACCGTCGTGCTCCGGATCCGCAACACCGTCTACCGGCGCCTCTGCCAAGCAGAGGAACGCGACGTCAACGCCGACGGTATCCCCGACGTCTACCAGCGCGGCACATGACATACCAGCCAACCCCTACTATGCCCCGCAGGTCTAGGGAGGCATACCGGACATGGTGCGATCCGACTCGGCGAAGGTGACGACTCTGGACTGGATCGTCGTCGGCGCGGGCTTGCTGGCGTACATCTCGAGTTTCTTTCCCTGGTACCGGGCCCGCGTCTCGGTCCTGGGGACCCAGCGATTCACCGGTGCGGACAACGCGTGGAGCGCGGGCTTCGGCGCGTGGTTCTCGGTGCTGCTGCTGGTGGTGGCCGGCGGGCTGGTGCTGGCGAGCGCGATGGGCGTGCGCCTGCCTACCTCGAGGCCGCTGATCACGCTTGGCCTGTCCGCGCTGGCGGTCATCACGATCCTGCTGCGGTGGGTGACCTTCCCGGACGCCACTGGCGGGCGGGGCGACTTGGGTGACGTCGACGTGGATGGCTTGTTCGCGGTGTCCAGTGGTGCCGGGCTCGGCCTCTACCTGGGGCTGATCGCGGCGATAGCGGCCGTGGTTGCCTCGTTCAGTGCGTCGCTACGGGCAGCGCGGTCAGACCGTGCATGAGCACGCTCGGCTTCCAGGTCAGTTGCTCCGCGGGTACCGTGAGGCGCAGCCGGGGGAAGCGGGCCAGCAGGGTGCCCAGCGCGATGCGGCCTTCCAGCCGGGCCAGCGGTGCTCCGAGGCAGTGGTGAATGCCGTGCCCGAAGGCCAGGTGCGGGTGGTCGGTGCGGGTGATGTCCAGCGCGTCGGGGCGTGCAATGCACGCCGGATCACGGTTGGCGGCGAGCAGGCCGAGCATGACGATCTCGCCGGCTGGGATGGTGACCCCGCCGATGTCCACCGGTTCGGCGGTCCGGCGGAAGGTCGCTACCTGCAGCGGCCCGTCGAAGCGCAGCAGCTCCTCGATCGCGGCCGGTAGCCGATCCGGCTGGGCGCGCAGCAGCGCCAGCTGCCCGGGGTGGGTGAGCAGCGCGAGGACCCCGTTGCCAATCAGGTTGACGGTGGTCTCGTGGCCGGCGACGAGCAGTAGGAACGCCATCGAGGTGAGCTCGTCCTCGGTGAGCCGGTCCTGGCCGTCGCGGACCGCCACCAGCGCGGAGAGCAGGTCGTCGGCCGGGGCGGCGCGCTTGACCTCGACCAGCTCTCGCAGGTAGCTCACCATTGCGGTGGACGCGGCGACGTAGGTGTCCATGCCGGCCAGCACTCCGGTCACCACGATGGAAGACCAGCCACGGAATTCCCTGCGGCGGTCGACCGGCACGCCGAGCAGTTCGCAGATCACGGTGAGTGGCAGTGGGTAGGCGAAGGCGTCGATCAGGTCGACCTGCTTCGCGGTGGCCATCGCGTCGAGTAGCTCGTCGGTGATCTGCTGGATGCGCGGTGCGAGCTGTTCGACGCGGCGCCGGGTGAACGCGGCGGTGACCAGCCGGCGTAACCGGGTGTGGTCGGGCGGGTTGCTGTTGAGCATGTGATGACTCGTCGCCGCGAACACCGCGGGCGGCAGCAGATCACGGCCGACCTGCGTTCCGTCAATCTTAATCAACCGCGGGTCGTGCAGGGCCCTGCGCGTCTGCTGGTAGTCGGTGATCAGCCAGATCGGCTCGTCGGTGGGCAGCACGATGCGGTGTACCGGTCCGGACGCCGCGAGCTCGGCATACCTGGCGTGGCGCTGTGGCCCATCGGTGACGGCGAACGGGGCCGTCAGCAGGGTCTCGGTCATGGCAGCTATCCGTTCCTCGGTTCCGAAGTCCATTCCACCACCTTCCACCGCAAGGCTTGTCTCATTACTGGACGCCGCTCAAGTGGACCGAGCCCCGCTACCAGGGCCGGCGTGGGCGGCGAGTCCCGCCAGGACGGCTGACCGCGCTTCACTCAGTCGTCCTCAACCACCGCCACCGTGTCCCCCGCAACGAGATCGCCGGTGCGCGGGACGTGTCGAGCCGACACCCGCACCTGGTACAGCCCCGGCCCCTGACCGGGCAGCTCGCCCGTGAAGCAACCCAGCCTTGCGTCCCAGCTCAGCAAAACGTCGACGCGGCCGGGCTGCCCAGCGATCTGGCCTCGAACCGGGCGCAGCCGGGCCTTCACCGACTGGCGACTGACGTCCGCATTGACCTCACGCAGCGCGGCCGTGACCCGGATCGGCGTCCCGGCGGTGTGCAGCTCGTCGAGATCCAGGCCGATGGTGGGCGGGTGCTCGCCGCCCTCCGCGCCGTGGATCTTGCGCGGAGGTCTCCGCTTCAGCTGCCTCTTGAGCAGCTCGGCGATCACCGCCGCGTGGGCCAGCGGCACATGCCGCTCCGCCAAACGCACCAAGCCGTGCCCGTAGTTGTCCATCTCCGGGGGCACCGCCGAGAAGCTCGGCACAGTGCCGTCGCCGAAGTCCTTGTCCCAGCCGTCGAGCCCCAACCAGCAGGGTTGGTCCTTCGTCACGCGCAGTCTCGCGCCATCCCAGAACGCGCCGTTCGGAGTCCGGTGACTCCAACCAATGCAGACCACCGTCTCCGGGCCACGGCGTGGCATATCGCCCCACACCTTCTCGATTGCAACGTGCAAGTCGTAAGCTTCCTTGGCGCGCGCGGACAACCACGGAATGGGAAGCTCGAACGGATGCAGCGCCGCGTCGGGGGCGTCCAAGTGGGCCACCGCGGTATCGCGGACCGCCGCGTAGCGGGGTAGCAGCTGAACCATCGATGGCCACCCGCGCAGCATCTCAGTCGGCCCTGCCAGCAACACACCGTTGACCAGCCAGTCCAGCGCCTTCGGTGCGCCGCGGTGCGGGGTGCCCAGAGTGAGCAACGCGCGGCACCACGGCCACCGGCCCAGCAGCCCCATCCAGACCCGCGCGACCAGCCCGCCCATCGAGTGCGCCACCACGATCACCCGCGCGACCCGCTCGGCCGGGCTGGCGTCGGCCAGGTGCGCACACACCACCGCGTCGAGTCGCTCGGCCGCCTCGACGATGCTGTACCGGAAGTCATACGGCACCGCCACCACGCTGGCGCCGGGTTCGGGACGCTGGGGATCACCGCGCCGGTCGATCTTCCCAAAGGTCGTGAGCTGATCCAGCAGCTTCCCGCAGCCCGGGACGACGGTGAATCCCAGGAACTTCGTCGACTTGGTCAGCCCCAGCGGCTCCAGCCGTGGTGCCTCCTGCAGGCTCATCCGGTCCGACCGGAAGGCCAGGTCTGCGATGTCGCCCGTCCCTGCGTCCCACACCACGTCATCGGGCTTGCCGGGCCGTGCCAGCACACTCCCGCCGATCCCGGGCAGCACGACGATCAGATGCTGCCGCTCCGCCATGGGCCCCCTGCCCCGTTCGGGTGAAGGTCGTCGGGGTGAAAGACGAGTCTACAACCGTGATCGTCGCCGCTGGCGTGCCGGATCAAGAGTCCGGCGGGTCACAACTCCGACTGTTGGGATACGCGCGACGCCCCTTCGCCGGATCAGCTCGCGGAACCGCTGCCGTAGGGGCGGGTGATGAGCTCCAGGACGTGGCCGTTGGGGTCGTCGAAGTACACGCCGCGGCCACCGTCCCGTGTGTTGATCTCGTCTGGCTCATTGCGGTAGGGATCGGCCCAATACGGGACGTCCAGCGCCCGGATCCGGCCGAAGATCACGTCGAAGTCGGATTCGCTGACCAGAAAGGCGTAGTGCTGCGGGTGGATCTCGTCCGAGGTGTCCATGAAATCCAAGCTCACACCGTTACCCAAGGTCACCACCAGGAACGGGCCGAACGCGGTCGGCGCGGGCAGCCCCAACAGATCGGTCAGGAAGGTCGCGGCGGCCATCTTGTCGCGGGCGGCGACGATGGTGTGGTTGAGCTCAACGGTCATGAACTCCTGTCTAGCACCGCAACGGCACATCGGCCAATCGTCCGGTTTGCCCGCCGGTGCCGGGTGGGTTGCCACCCCGGTGGCCTGCCAACACGCATCTGCGCTAGGCCAAAAGGTGGCCGGCCCGCCTTGATCGCTCAGTGCTCGGGCACCGCCGATGTGGTCGACGCGGTGAACTTCGCCCGTGAGCACGACCTCGCCGTCGCGGTGCGCGGTGGCGGGCACTCCATCGCCGGCCTGTCGACGATCGAGGATGGGATGCTCATCGATCTCTCGGCGCTGCGCGACGTCCAGGTCGATCCCGAGCAGCGGTTGGCCCACGTCCAGGGCGGCGCCGTATTGGGCGACCTGGATCGCGAGACCCAGGCCTTCGGCCTGGCCACCCCCGTGGGGGTCGTCTCCGACACCGGCGTCAGCGGGCTGACGCTGGGCGGCGGCTACGGATGGCTGCGCCGCAAGTACGGGCTGTCCTGCGACAACGTGGTGGAGGCGCAGGTGGTGTGCGCCGACGGGCAGGTCCGCACCGCCTCCGCCGAGCACAACCCCGATCTGTTCTGGGCGATCCGCGGCGGCGGCGGCAACTTCGGCATTGTCACCTCATTTACCTTCCGGCTGCACCCGGTGGGGCCGGTCGTCGCGTTCGCCGCGCCGTTCTACCCGCTGGAGGACGTCGCCGACGTGATGCGCGGCTGGCG
>JBOHFU010000231.1:0-5962 GCA_050699675.1 Pseudonocardiaceae bacterium | reverse complement strand
GCCGAACCCCAGGAAGCTGTCCCAGATCGCGGCGGGCTACGGCCGCTGCTGTGGCGGCTGCACTTCCTCGGCGGTTTCCTCGCCGCCCCGGTCGTCCTCTCCCTGGCGCTCACCGGGATCCTGTTCGCCTGGAACCCGCAGATCGAGACCGCCCTGCACCGTGACGCGCTCACCGCGACGGCTCCGGGGCCCGACCGCCCGCTCCGCGAGCAGGTCGCCGCGGCCCGCGAGACCCATCCCGAGTGGACCGTCAGCACAGTCGTGCCCGCCACCGAGGGCGGCAAGCAGACCACAGCGGTCACCCTGAGCCCGCCGGGGGCGGTCGGCGCGGAGTTCGGCCACGCGCCGGGCACGGTCACCTCCTATGTCGATCCCGCCTCCGCCCGGGTGACCGGGGAGATCGCAGAGGAGCAGCGACCGGGTGAGTGGCTGCGGTCATTGCACTCCAGCTGGCGACTGGGCCCGGTCGCGGAACCAGTCACCGAACTCGCCGCGAGCTGGGTGCTCGTCTCGTTGCTGACCGGGGTCTACCTGTGGTGGCCCCGTACCCGCCGCGGCCTGCAACGGGCCCTGCGGCCGCGCCTGCACCGCCCCGGGCGGGGCCGGTGGCGCTGGCTGCACTCCAGCATCGGGGTGGTGCTGCTCGTCCCGATGCTGGCGCTGATCGGGTCGGGACTGAGCTGGACCACCTACGCGGGGGCGTGGATCGACGTCGCCCGCGCGCAGCTCAGCTCGGCCACGCCTGCCGTCTCCACCAGCCTGGGTTCCTCCGGTTCCGTCCCGGCCCACGAGCATCACGCCGGGCACGACGCCGCCGGTGGGCCCGCGGTCGACGTCGCCGCGGGTATCGACCAGGTCGCCACCGCGGCCACCCGGGCAGGGCTGGACGGACCCGTCGCCATCACGCCGGCCACGGTGGACGGGGAGGCCTGGACTGTGGCCCGCCAGGACAGCCGCTGGCCGGTGGAGCTCACCACCGTGGCCGTCGATCCAGCCAGCGGCGCGGTCGCCGACCGGGCGAACTGGGCGGACTACCCACTGCTCGCCAAGGCCACCACCCTGGGAATCGCGTTCCACCAAGCGGAACTGTTCGGGCTCGCCAATCAGATCGGGCTGACCGCACTGGCTGCCGGGCTGATCGTCCTCGTGCTGGCGGGCTACCGCATGTGGTGGCTGCGCCGGCCCGCCGGCGGGCTCGGTGCCCCGCCGTCGCTGGCGCCGCTGCTGCGCCGCGCGCCGATCACCGTGCTGATCGGGTTCGGGTTGCTGCTGGTCCTGCTCCCCACACTCGGGGTGGCGTTCGTGCTGTTTCTCGTCCTGGAGCAGATCGTGCGGGCCGTCCGCGGCCGGAGAGCACCGGTGTGAGCACGTCCGCGAATCGCTTGGCCGTGCTGCGTGGTTCACCTCCGATGTGGCTTGCTGGCACGGTCGGCGAGGACGAGGGCTCCGGCCGGTCCGGCCAGTGGGCCGAGAGCGGCCGGGACGATGAAGTCGTCGGCCGTGTGTTCGGGAAGACCCGGATACCCGGCCAGCGCCTCGGCGAGATTGGCTCGTAACAGTGGGAACAGCCCCGGCAAGCCAGTCACGCCGCCGCCGATCACGACGCGCTGCGGTGCGATCGGGTAGACGATGTTGCGCAGCCCAGCGGCCAGATATGCAGCTTCGAGCGCGACGGCAGCCGCTAGCTCGTCGCCGTCGAGCTGCTCGGCGGGGCGACCCCAGCGGGCCGCGAGCGCCGCGCCGCTCGCCATGCCCTCCAGACAGTCGGCGTGAAACGGGCAATTCCCGGCGAAGTTATCGCCGGGCTGGCGCGGCACGTTGAGGTGACCCATCTCGGGGTGCCCCAGCCCGTGGATGATCCGGCCGTCGACCACAGCTCCAGCACCGATGCCGGTGCCGACGGTCAGGTACACGAAGGTGTCCAGACCACGGGCGGCTCCCCACCGGCCCTCGCCGAGCGCGGCCCCGTTGACGTCGGTGTCGAATCCCACCGGCACGCTCAGGCCGCGCCGGATTGGCCCGACCATGTCGATGTCGGACCAGTCCGGCTTCGGGCTGGTCCCGATGAACCCATACCGAGGGTGGGATCGGCGCAGCTCCAGCGGGCCGAACGAGGTGATGCCGACCGCGGCCAGCGGCCCGCCGGACGCCACCTCCTGCTGGAAGAAGGAAAGCACTCGAGCCAGCGTCTCGGCTGGTTTGCCGGTCGGAACCCGGGTCTGGGCCACGATGTGGTCAGGATCGGACCCGACCAGGCAGAGGACCTTGGTCCCTCCTGCCTCGACCGCCCCCAACCGCACCGGCCGCACTTGCCGGAGCCTCCCGATCTGCCGAGGCCGCGCTAGCTCGGACTGAATCCACCTTGCGTCAAGCCGGTATCGCCAAGATCACCATCGACGCTGAGCTCGGGGTGATCCCAGGCACGTTGAAAGTGATATTCGGAGTAGTGCTTGTAGATGTCGAAGCGAGATGTAGTTCGGCTTACGATCATAGTGAAATTGAAGTAAGCTGCCTGCATGTAGAGATAGGGATTGAGCAGCATGAAATCACCAGCGATGATGAGAAAGCACGTAGGCGCTCCCTTAAAAAACTTCCACTGGATCCTTCCATCGTTCTTCGTCTGACTGCGCAGCTCTTCGAGGGTTCTATTTGCGCTGGTGATCTGTGTGACTATGTAGTCCTTCATTTCACCTTCCTGCGCTTCCCGGTAACGGGCGAAGGAGGGGTGAGTGAGGAGGATCTGGAGCGTGGTCTGAGGGTTTGCTTGCAGTTTCTCGAGGAGCAGTTCCCGGGCGTCTATCCCGATGCCTCGCTTGAATCCTTCTATCGACGACCCAACGATTCGAATGCGTGGCTCCCGTTCCCAGATCATTGAGAATTTTCGGAACGCAGTTGAGCGGTCTGGATAGATACCCTGGACTCCATTCTGGGAGAGGTTCTCGAGAAGCTCCTCGCTGGAGCCGCCGAACTCTCTCGATGCGATCTCCGCACTAATCGCTGTCTTCAAGCTCAAGATATCTTCGGTAATGGATCCGACATCATCGCTATTGTACCGAATAAACGTACTGAGATAAGGCTGGATACCGGAGACGTCACATTTCTCCTCGTAGATGGCGAACACGGGCTTGCCAAGGGCGAAAGCCATGCCAACCTCATTTTGGACGAAAGCCGAGCTGCCCTGCTCGGTCAGTATCGCGATGAGGCAGTCGGAGGTGGAGATCTTCTCCTTGATCTTCCAGGGAAGGTTACCGAACTTCACATCCTTCGAAACGTACGTTTCGATTTCCGGTGGCAACATATGGCAGATCGTCTCGACCGTATCACTTAATGGCAGTCGACAGCTAATGAATGCCCGGATTGCTTGGATCTCTACCAAGGTCGAACACCACCCCTCGGCTCTGGCGCGAGACAGGATATCAGTAGACGTGCACGTCGCCGGTGACGCCGAGTACGACAGCCATCATCGTGACACGTATGCGAGCCACGCCGCCCGCGGCCCATGAGCCGCTCGCGGATCGGGCTCGCTGCGCGGTCATGGGCCGCGATGCCCTCGTCCGGGACAATCGGCCCGTGCCCTACACAGCGAGCGGCGGGACGCGACTGTTCTGGGCGGAGAGCGGCACCGGCCCGGCGGTCCTGCTCATCCACGGCCTCGGCTACACCCACGACATGTGGTACCGCACCGTGCCGGTCCTGTCCCGTCGCTACCGGGTCATCCGGTTCGACAACCGGGGGGTGGGACGCAGCGACGTGCCCCCGGGGGCGTACCGCGTAGACGACATGGCGCAGGACGCTGCCGCCATACTCGATGCCGCCGGAGTGGACGCCGCCCACGTCGTCGGTATCTCCCTCGGTGGCGCCATCGCCCAGGAGCTCGCCCTGCGGCACCCTTCGCGGGTGCATGGGCTCGTGCTCGTCGCCACCCTGTGCGGCGGGCCGCGGATGGTCCAGGCCGAGCCCGAGGTCGGCGTCAAGCTGCACGCCCGGGGAAGGATGCCCGCGGAGCAGGGGATCCGGGTGATGAACCCGTACGTCTATGACCCCGGCACCTCTGACGAGCGCATCGACGAGGACCTCGCGATCCGGCTCCGTACTTACCCGAGCGAGCAGGGGTACCTGGGCCAGCTGCAGGCGGTGCTGTCGTGGTCGTCGTACGATCGGCTGCCCGAGATCACCGCACCGACCCTGGTGATCCACGGCGAGTCCGACCGCTTGATCCCGCCAGGGAACGGCCGCATCATCGCCGAACGCATCCCCGGCGCCGGTCTGAGGCTCATCCCCCAGGCGAGCCACATCCTCTTTACCGACCAGCCCGAGGCCGCCCACGCCGCCATGCTCGGGTTCCTGGACGAGCTCCGCCTGTCTGGGCGCTGACACGCCGCGTGCTGCCGCGAACGAGGCGTACGGTTGAAGCTGGTGTGAGTTAACGCGGGGAGGCTCGGTATGCCCGATGGGCCTTTCGATTCCGGGTTCAACCCGCTTGAGGATCTCGTCAGCCGGCTGGTCGGCGGCCTTGAGCAGTCCTTCGGCGGGGTGACCAGGCCGGGAACGTCGCAGCGGGTGGACCGCCACGGTCGTGATCTCACCGCCGCCGCCCGGGCTGGCCACCTCGACCCGGTCATCGGGCGGGAGGATGAGATCGAGCAGGTCCTCGAGGTGCTGTCGCGGCGGACCAAGAACAACCCGGTGCTGATCGGGGACCCTGGCGTCGGCAAGACAGCAATCGTCGAGGGCATCGCGCAGCGGATAGCCGAGGGCGCGGTCCCGGAGCCGCTACGCAACAGGCGAGTGATCGCGCTCGACCTGGCCGGAATGGTGGCCGGCACCAAGTACCGGGGCGAGTTCGAGGAACGACTCACGACGGTGATCAACGAGGTGACGGCCGCGGCCCGGACCGTGGTGCTGTTTCTCGACGAGCTGCACACGGTGATCGGCGCCGGCGCGGCCGAGGGCGGTGCGATGGACGCCGGCAGCATGCTCAAGCCGGCGCTGGCCCAAGGTGACCTGCAGGTCGTCGGGGCCACCACGGTCGACGAGTACCGCCGGCACATCGAGCGGGACCCGGCGCTGGAACGGCGGTTTGCGCCCATCCTGGTCACTGAGCCGAGCGTCGAGGACACCGTCGCCATCCTGCGCGGCCTGCGCAAGCGCTACGAGGTGCACCACCGGGTGCGCATCACCGACGAGGCCACCGACGCCGCCGCCCGGTTGTCCGACCGCTACCTGACCGACCGGTTCCTCCCGGACAAGGCGATCGATCTGATTGACCGGGCCAGCGCACGGGTCCGGCTGCGAGCCGAGGCCCCCAGCGAGGACACCCGGGCGCTCGAGCAGCGCGTCGAGCAGCTCACTCGGGCCAAGGACATCGCGATTGACGCCGAAGACTACGAGCGGGCCGAGGCGCTGACCCGGGAGCTCGACGTGGCGATCGTGGAGCTGGATACCGCCCCCGCCCGGCCGACGCGCCTGCCGGAGGTCAGCGCCGACGACGTCGCGGACATCGTCGCGCGCGGCACCGGCATCCCGGTCGCGCAGCTCACCGAGGTGGAGCGGCACCGGCTGCTGCATCTCGAGGAGCAGCTGCGGCAGCGGGTCGTCGGGCAGGACGAGGCGATCGAGGCCGTCGCGGACGCGGTCCGGTCCAGCCGTGCCGGTCTCAACCACCCGGACCGGCCGGTCGGGTCCTTCCTGTTCCTCGGCCCCACCGGCGTCGGTAAGACCGAGCTGGCCCGGGCGCTGGCGCAGGCCCTGTTCGGGGCGCAGGAGCGGCTCGTCCGCATCGATATGAGCGAATTCCAGGACAAGCACACGGTGTCGCGGCTCATCGGTGCCCCACCCGGCTACGTCGGCCACGAGGATGCCGGCCAGCTCACCGAGGCCGTCCGCCGCACCCCGTACACGGTGCTGCTGCTCGACGAGATCGAGAAGGCGCACGCCGACGTCTCGAACATCCTGCTGCAGG
>JBOHFU010000230.1:0-5969 GCA_050699675.1 Pseudonocardiaceae bacterium | reverse complement strand
CGGCCGTCATTGGTCCGATCAGGACGCTCATACCGGCGTCACCCGCTTGACCGGCCCAGGTTCGAGCGCGTCGGGACGCCGCAGATACAGCGGAGTGAGCGGGCCTGGCGATGCGTGTGCCCGCACCACCGCCGCCACTACCGCGACCAGCCCGAACGGATCCGGGTGCCGGGGCGACACCACCGACGGCACCACAGGCGACACCACCAATGGTGGCCCTAGCGCGTCGGCGGCGCCGGCCACCCGGGCCACTCCGGCGAGGGCCACATCAAGCGGCCGATCCACGTGCGGACCGTCGACCCGGGTACCGGCCTCGTCGTAACGCGCCCAGTAGACCTCGCGACGCCGGGCGTCGGTGACCACCAGCAGCGGGGTGCCGGCACCCGCGCGGTACGCGATCGCATCCAGACTGCCCACGGGATAGACCGGGATGCCCAGGGCATCGCCCAGCGCCGCAGCGGTGACCATCCCCACCCGCAGCCCGGTGAACGGGCCCGGGCCCGCCCCGCACACCACCGCGTCGAGGTCGCGCAGCTGCACACCGGCGACCGCGAGGACCGCGCGCACCGACGGCATGAGCAGCTCGCCGTGCGCCCGGGCGTCCACGGTGACCCGCTCGGCAAGGACCTTCGGGGGGCCCGCAGCCGGCAGTCGCAGCAATCCGGCAGTCACCGCGGGGGTCGCGGTGTCGAGAGCCAACACCAGCACAGATGACAAGCTTACGGATCCGGCGTTTCGGGCACCGCCGGGCATGCCGACGACATCACACCTGCGACATTCAACCCTGCGACATTCAACACTGGGGCAGCATCCGGGATGGGCCCCGCAGCTCGGCGAACCTGCTTTCGTCAGCCCGTCGCTGCAGCCGGATCAGCAGATGCTCGTCCGACAGCCGCTCAGCTATACCCTCCCCCCATTCCACGACCACCGCGGCCACCAGGAGGTCGGTGTCCAGATCGAGGTCGTCCAGTTCAGCGAGTCCGCCGAGGCGGTAGGCGTCGACGTGCACCAGGGGCACTCCCCGCCCTCCGGGCATCGCCGGGTGCTCGCGGGCGATGACGAAGGTCGGGGACGTCACCGGCCCGCGGACCCCCAGGCCGGTGCCGATACCGCGAGCCAGCACCGTCTTGCCGGCGCCCAGCGGCCCGGACAGCACTACCACGTCACCCGGGCACAAGCGCTCACCCACGGCCCGGCCGAGGCGCTCGGTATCCGCCGGAGCGGCCAACTCCAGCATCAGAGTCATGCACTGCTCCGGCTGCGTGGCAGGCCCCCGGCACATTGGGAAATCAAGTCCAGCAGGTACTTGTTGAGGCGCTCCGGCTGCTCCAGCATCGTCACGTGGCCCGACCCCTCCACCTGCACCAGCTCCACATCGGTGAGCAGCGCAGCAATCGCCTCGGAGTGCTCGTATGGCATCAACCGGTCACAGTCGGAGCCGACCACCAGCACCTTGGCGTATTGCAGACCGGCCAGCGCGGCGTACCGGTTATGCGCCCCGAAAAGGGCCAGAAAATCGGTCATGACTTCGAATGAGGTTGCCCTCATCATGGTGTCCATCAGCTCGACCACCGCCGGACTGACCGTCTCGTCGCCGAAAGACAGCTTGCGTATCAGGCTCCAGATCAGACACCCGCAGATATCGCGCCCGCGATCGACCGCGCGTGCGCTGGGTTCCCAGCGGGACAGCCGCTTGGCCACCGGCATGATCGGGTTTCGCCGGGACAGGACCGGCCGGGGCAGTCCCGACCGGCCGATGTCCCCCGCGCTGGTGTTGAGGAAAGCCACCCCACAGATCTGCTCGGCGAACAGCTCAGGGCAATCCCCGGCCAACTCCATGATCGTCATACCACCCAGGGAATGCCCGATCAGCACGACCCGCCCCTCGGGCGCAGCCGCGCGGATCACCGCGTGCAGGTCGCGGCCGAGTTGCTCGATGGTGCACGCATGGCGGGGTGAGCGACCTGAGCGACCGTGGCTGCGGAGGTCGTAGAGCACCTGGCGGACTCGGGGTGCGGTGGAATGCGCCAGGTCGTGTCGCTGGAACAGCCAGGCCCGTCGGTCCAGGGTGTAGCCGTGGATCAGGACCACGGTGAACTCGGGCGCTCCCCCATCGGCCGGGTCGAGCTCCTCCACGGACAGTTCCACGCCATCGTCAGCCACCACCGTGTACTCACGGTCCGGTGGTCGCACTGCCGGGAACCCGTCGGGGAGTTCCGCAGCGTAGCTGCGCAGCCTGGCGATGCGGTTGTGCTGCGCGGCGCCGGCCACCAGCGCGGTGGTCACGACCGCGCCCAGCACGCCACCGGCCACCCAACCGCGAGACCTCATCGGACGACCGGAGCCACCGGACGGCGACCACGCACCGTCCGGGTCAACCGGGGCCGCACCATACCCGCGACCACCTCATAGTGGATGGTTCCCAGCTTGTCGGCCCACTCCGCCGCGGTAGGCGCGCCGCCCTCACCGGTGCCGAAGAAGACCACCTCAGCGCCCACCGCCACCGAATCGTCCCCGCAGTTGACCATTACCTGGTCCATGCACACCCTTCCCACCACCGGGCGGCGGCGCCCAGCCAGCCACACGTCGAGCCGGCCGGTGAGCACCCTGGGAACGCCGTCAGCGTAACCAGCGGGGACCAATGCCAGGGTGGTTTCCCGATCGGTGTGCCAGACGTGCCCGTATGACACGCCCTCACCGGCCGGGACGCGTTTGAGCAACGCGACCTGCGAGCGCAGCGTCATTGCTGGCACGAGCTCATCACCTACCTCGGGTACCGGCGAGAGCCCATAGACAGCGATGCCCGGTCGGACCATGTCGTAGTGCAGCTCGGGCCGAGTCAGTGTTGCTGCTGAGTTTGCCAGATGCCGCAGCGGCCGCAACCCGGCAGCGCGCGCCACCTGGTAGGCCTCCTCGAAGTACTGGACCTGCTGCTCGATGATCGGGTGCCCCGGATCGTCGGCATGAGCGAGGTGCGACCAGATCCCGATCACCTCGACGCCCGCGGTGGTTGCAGCGGCGTGGACCAGACCGGGCCATTCGCCGCGGTAGGCGCCGCCGCGGGTCAGCCCGGTGTCGACCTTGAGGTGCACCCGGGCGGTGCGTCCGGTTGCTGCGGCGGCTGCAGCCGCGGTGTCGAGCTGGCCGGTGGAGTAGACGCCGAGGTCGATCCCCGCGGCGACGCCGGCGGCGAGGTCCTCCCCGGGAGCGTGCAGCCAGGCCAGCACGGGAGCATCGATTCCGCTGTGACGCAGGGCAAGCGCCTCGTCGACGCTGCACACCCCCAGCGCGCTGGCCCCCGCCTGCAGCGCCGCTTCGGCGACGTCGACCGCGCCGTGACCGTACCCGTCGGCCTTGACCACCGCCATGGTGGCGGCGCCGGACGCGGCGGCGGCACCGGCGAGGATCCCGACGTTGTGCCGGACCGCGTCGAGGTCGATCACCAGCTCGGCCCGTGGGCGGCCGCAAGCGCCCTGCATCCCGGTCATCCTCGCATCCCGGCCACCGACCGGAGAGTGCGGATCGCGTCACTCAGGGCCGCCTGTATCGCCGAGGCGGGCGCCGGTGCGCCGCTGTGTGCGCCGCCGCTGTGTGCGCCGCCGTGGGTGTCGCCCCGGGCGGCAAGGGTAGCGGCGAACTCCTGGGCGTGCACCGCGGCAGCCGCCGCCACGGCCGGCTCCAGACCGGTTGCCAGCAACGCGCCGAGCACGCCGGTGAGGACGTCGCCGGAACCCGCGGTGGCCGGCCAGGACGAGCGGGCCGGGTTCACCAGCACCCGCCCGTCGGGTGCCGCGACGATGGTGGTGTTTCCCTTGAGCACCAGCACGGCGTCGAACCGGCCCGCGGCGTCCCGGGCGGCCCCGACCCGGTCGGTGCCGGGTGCCCTGCCGGTGAGCCGCTCGAACTCCCGATCGTGCGGCGTGAGCACCAGCGGGGTGTCCGGGTCCCGGCTGTCCGCCAGCTCGGGGTGCCGGGCCAGCAGGGTGATCGCATCGGCATCGGCCACCACCGGCACCCCCGCGGCCAGCACGTGGGCCAGCACCTGGCGGCTGGCAGCGCCGGTGCCCAAGCCCGGCCCGACCGCCCACGCCTGCACCTGCCCGGCGTCGGACACCGAACCGGTGGCCACCACCTCCGGCCAGCGCCCCCGCACCGCGTCGGCGGCGGTGCCGGCGAAGCGAACCATGCCCGACGTCGCCAGCACCGCAGCTCCGGCACAGAGCACCGCCGCGCCGGGGTAGTCCGCCGAGCCTGCGGCGATCCCCAGCACGCCCTGGCTGTACTTGTCGCTGGCCGGGCCGGGTACCGGCCACCGGGCACCGATCTCGGCCGGGGTCAACACCCGCAGATCGGGCTCCCCCAGTTCAGGGAACAGGCCGATATCCACCAGGTGCACCGGGCCGCAGCGCCACGGAGCGAGCAGGTGCACCGGCTTGCGGGCGCCGAAGGTGACGGTCTCGCTGGCGGTGACCGCGGGTCCGTCGGCCGTGGCGGTGTCCGGGTCCACCCCGGAGGGCGAGTCCACTGCGATGATCGGTACCCGGACGGTCTCGACCAGCCGGGCCGCCGCCGGGCGCAACCCGCCCCGGCCGGACAACCCGACGATCCCGTCGAGCACGAGATGAGCGCGGTCTGGCAGGTCGTCGGCGATCTGACCGCCGGCTCGGCGCAGCGCGGCCAAGCCCTGCGGGTGCGCGCGGTCCGGGGACAGCAGGACGGCGGTGACCGCCACCCCGCGGCGGCGCAGGTATGCCCCGGCCCACAGCGCGTCCCCGCCGTTGTTGCCGGCCCCGACCAGCAGCGCGACATGCCGGCCGGACACCCCGCCGGTGCGCGCCGCCAGCGTGGCGGCAGCCCGGGTGGCCAGCCCGAAAGCGGCGCGGCGCATCAGGGTGCCGGCTGGGATGCGGGTGAGCAGGGCGCCTTCGGCGGCGCGTACCCGCGCCACCGTCCAGGCGCCCTGTGAGTGGCGATGCGAGCTATCACCCGGATTGCCACTCACAGGGCCGCAGGCCCTCATTCCACGGTGACGGATTTGGCGAGGTTGCGTGGCCGGTCCACGTCGTAGCCGCGTTGCCGGGCGATCTCGGCTGCGAGCACCTGAAGCGGCACGGTGGACACCAGCGGCTGCAGCAGGGTCGGCACCGCGGGCACCTCCAGCACGTCGGAGGCGTACAGGCGCACGGCGTCGTCGCCCTCCTCGGCGATGACGATGGTCCGCGCACCGCGGGCCCGGATCTCCTGGATGTTGGACAGCAGCTTGGCATGCCACACGGCCCGCCCCTTGGGTGACGGCATCACCACCACCACCGGCAGACCCTTCTCAAGCAATGCGATCGCGCCGTGTTTGAGCTCGCCCGCGGCGAAGCCCTCGGCGTGCATGTAGGCGAGCTCCTTGAGCTTGAGCGCACCCTCCAGGGCCACCGGGAAGCCCACATGACGGCCGAGGAACAGCACCACCTTGGAGTCCGCAAGCTCGCCGCCCAGCGCGCGCACCTGGTCCACCGTGCCCAGCACCTGGGCTACCGCCGCGGGCATCGCCTCCAGCTCGGCGAACTCGCGGGCGACCTCGTCGGAGTACTTGGTACCGCGAGCCTGCGCCAGCGCCAGCCCGACCAGGAAGTTGGCCACGATCTGGGCGAGGAACGTCTTGGTGGCCGCCACCCCGATCTCGGGTCCGGCGTGGGTGTAGAGCACCGCGTCGGACTCCCGGGGGATCTGCGCCCCGTTGGTGTTGCAGATCGCCAGTACCCGGGCCTTCTGCTCCTTGGCGTGCCGCACCGCTTCCAAGGTGTCCATGGTCTCGCCGGACTGCGAGATCGCGACGACCAGGGTGGAGCGATCCAGCACCGGGTCGCGATACCGAAACTCACTGGCCAGCTCCACCTCCACCGGCAGCCGGCACCAGTGCTCGATGGCGTACTTGGCGACCATCCCGGAGTGGTAGGCAGTCCCGCAGGCGATCACGA
>JBOHFU010000229.1:0-5970 GCA_050699675.1 Pseudonocardiaceae bacterium | reverse complement strand
CCCCAACGGACTTCTGCGGCGCTGCACTAGGCGCCGCTGCGCCCGGAGCCGACCCGACGTGAGAGCGGTTCAGCGTGGGTACGCGGGAACCTGCGATCGACCGTTCCGGGCGCTACTCAAGGTCGGCAACAACGAGCTCGGTGTCCCGTGCCAGGGACGAAGAGCAGGCAACGTTCGCGCTGGATGTCGAGGTCGTGCGTGCGCTGATCGTCGGTAGCTGAGGTGACGGCGGACGGCGCTGGTACGTGGCGCTGGCTGACGCCGGCCACCGCGACACAGCGGAACTCCAGTCCCTTCATCCGGTGCATGGTCGCGACTGCCACCTCGCCGTCCGTCGTCGCGCGCTTCGCAAGCGAGACAGCCGTAATGCCCGAATCGGCGAGCGCGGCCACCGCCTCATCGACGAGCACACTGGACCGGGCCGCGATCCCGACTTGCCCGGGTTGCACGCCCTCGTTCAGCCAGCTCCGCACGACGGACACGAGGTGCTTCATCTCGGCTGACCGGGTGCTCGCACCATGCAGGCCGGGAGGCGCGCCGTGGACCTCGGAGCGGCACCCAGCCAGGGTCTCCAAGTCCACGTTCATGTCATCGATGCGCTCGCCGCGCAGCAGTTCCAGGCTCCACCCCAGGATCTCCGCGGTCGTCCGATAGTTGATCTTCAACGCTCGAACCGGCCTGCGATGTCGATCCCGATCTGCTTGAGGGAGACGCGGTGGTCGTAGATGTGCTGGTGGGTGTCGCCAACGAGGAAGAGGTCGTCGGGGCCGCAGCGGACGGCAGCCCGCAGCAGCAGCGTGTAGGAGTCATCCGACTCTGGGGCGAGCACGATCCCGCGCCAGGACTGATCGAATTCGGATGGAGCGCAGCCGAGCGTCACGGACGTTGTTGATCTTTTCTAAGTGCACACCGGCATGGGTGGCCTGTTCGAACTTGCCGAACGCGGCGTGCACCTTTTCCTGGATTGTGCGCTCCAGCTTGCCGAACTCCCACAGGAAGTCCCGGTCGATGCCCAGCCGCGCCACGCGATACTCCTCTCAAGCCGTCGGCGAGCTCGCCACCAGCTCGTCGGCGATGTCTCCGATCTGCGCCAGCAGTGTGGCCGGGGGCTGCATGAGGTCCAGCGCACGGCAGACGATCTCGATACCCGCGTACCGCACGACGTGGCGTTTTGTGTTGCCCTGGGCGTAGACGAGAAGCCCGCGGGGCAGGCGCAGCGCGGTGCAGTAGGCCAGCAGCTGGTAGAGGTCCGCCTGCGGCGTCTCCATTTTGTACTTGGCATCTATGACGGCCACTGGCTGTTCGTTGCGCTGCCAGACCAAGTCGGGTTCCATCCGCACCGCGTGCGCCTGGTCGAGATAGCAGGGTTTGCGGCGCGGCGCGCCACCGTGGCGGGCCTGCAACTCCTCCGACAGCGCACCGACCAGAAAGTCCTCGAAAATTTTCGCCAGGTTGAACAGGAACCCGCTGGCGAGCAGCGAGCCGGCCCCGTGTTCCGGAGAGGTGGCTTGCCAGATGACCTCCGCGAGGCGCAGCACGGCGTGATAGCGCTGGTTGAGTCGGTTCGGGTGCCAGCGCGGCAGGCTGGTCCCACGCTCGGGTGTGGCGACGCCGGCCAGCGTGGCCCGCAGGGCGGCGAGCCGGTTCCGGTGCTCGTCGCGCACTCGAGGCACGCCGGCCATCCGGATGATCGCGGCGAGAAGGATCTGGTTCTCCGGCACGTCGATGGTGAAATCGTCATGCCGGATCTCCATCGGGATGGCACGTCC
Source organism: Pseudonocardiaceae bacterium (assembly GCA_050699675.1). Lineage (GTDB taxonomy): Bacteria > Actinomycetota > Actinomycetes > Mycobacteriales > Pseudonocardiaceae. The sequence goes on along the minus strand of JBOHFU010000229.1, from coordinate 4,201 downwards.
GTGATGCATACGCAGCTGATCGGCTTCTCGGAGACGACCTCGCAGCACCGCGGACGACTCCTCGACGGTGCGGTATCCCTTGAGCGGTCCCTGCCGCAGGGCCTGTTCTGTCTGGTGACACAGGAACCGCGCGACCACGGGAACCAGCCCTTCGGCCGTGTCGAGTGTGACGACGTCCTCGTCGCGCCAGCCGAGCGGCTTGCGCCCATTCGCGTACCCCGCCAGAAACAACAACCGGGCGATCGGCAGCTTGGGGGCGATCCAGACCTCCATGTCGCCCACCCGCGCGACGCCCACTTTGCCGCGAGCCTTGATGGTCCACAGCCCGGGGTTGTGCGGGGAGGCAGAGGCGGTCACGACACCGGACAAGGCCAGAGTGTGCCCCTGTTCGGCGGTGAGGCGGACCTCAAGCGGTTGGTTCTCCGCAACCACCACACGCATCATGGCTGCGCGGCCAGCGCTGCCCGCAGCGCGGCAAGCTGGTACTTGTCGAGCGTTGCGGGCGAGGCACCGTAGTGGTGGTCGGCCAGGAGCGGCAGGATCGAGGTTTCCCACACCCGGGTCAGCCCGTCTTTGCTGCGGTAGATCTGCGGGCGCATGAGATAGGACGGGCCGAGCGCCAACTCGTGGTCGTCAATGCGCGCATTGAGGGCGTCGAGCAGAGCAGGGGCATCCAGATTGTGCTCGAGGTCCTCGTCTTCCGCGAGCTTGTCGAGCCAGGTGCTGAGCAGGCCCGCGATCGGGGGTTTTGACGGATGCAGCTCGACGAACGCGAACCGCCGCCGCATCGCCACATCAATCAGCCCGAGCGAGCGGTCCGTCGTGTTCATCGTACCGATGACGAAGACGTTGGGCGGCATGATGAAACCCGACTCCGGCGAGTACAGCAGGCCGGTCTCGGACTCCCGGTACTCCAGCAGGAAGTACAGCTCACCGAAGACCTTGGACAGGTTCGCCCGATTGATCTCGTCGATGATCAGGATGTAGGGATCCGACGGGTGCTGCCGAGCTGCCTCCACGAGCAGCCGGAACGGTCCGGGTTCCAGCTTGAACGTGAGCTGGCCATCGTCACGTTGGACGGGACGGAAACCCTCGAAGAAGTCCTCGTAGGTGTAGGACGGGTGAAACTGGACGAACTTCATCGCGTTCGGCTCGCAGAGGTACTCGGCGAGCTTGCGAGCAAGGTAGGTCTTTCCGGTGCCCGGAGGACCGTAGAAGATCAGCTGTTTGCACTCCCACAGCAGGTCGGATTGTTGCTGCAGCCACTTCTGGTCGATCAGCAGCTCCTCGGCCAAGTCTCGATCGACCTGGGGGAACCGCAGCTCCCTTGCCGCGGCCGGGTCGGGTTGCCGGTCGGCAACGCCAAGGGTCTCCAGCAGCTGCTCGATCGCCGCGATCTCATTGGTCAGCTCGACGACGTCGGCCTGGCTGTGCAGTTTCGCTGGCAGCGGCTGGGGAAGGTTCGCAAACGGCACGGGCCGGGTGGTGTTCAACCACGCGACCTTTCGCCGCAGGTTGGATCGCCGATCAGACGACAGGGTGTAGGTGGCGTCCCCGGTGACCTGGCCCAGGTACGTCTTGCCCTGCGAGGTGGTGAGCAGGTAGTCGTCCACCCGCATCCGGTTGCAGAAGGCGTCGAACTCGGCGACCTTGCTCTCCCGGACCGCGTAGGATTTGTGCTGGTAATCCTGCTCTACTGCCACCTTCAGCGTGGCAAGCGGTACCGGGGGGTCGATCTCGCGCAGGCTCGCGGCAGCCAGCGAAGCGGACCCCTTGTGCAGCCACACCGGCACCAGGTCATGACCATCCACCGAGGACCCCCGCACCAGCCAGGCCCGGCGGATGGGGGAGTCGGCCTCACCGTCGGCGTCGAGCTCGGCCAGCTGGTCCCGCAGGTCGTCGGCGGTGATTCGCTGGTCTGGGTCGGCCCGCCCCGACTCATCGAACCGGAGTCCCTCACTCTCCAGTACCTGCCGTGGGTCGTCATTGCGGTCGGGGTCGGGCCAGTGGAAATCCGGAGCGATGGTGCCGTTGGCGCGCAGTACCCGGTGGGCGTTATTGACCTTCTCAGCCCCCAGGAACTTCCCGACCGATTGTGCGGCCAGCCCGGTGAGCGTCGCGAGATCCCCATAAGTCGTCCACCAGCCGGCTTCCACGTAGCCCAACGCCCTGACGACTTCCCCCCAGGTGGGGCTCCCGTATCCGGACTGCTTCTGCTGTTGCTGCTTGCGGTGCAGCCGGTAGCGTCTTGTCAGCTCACTGACGAACTCATCACCGGTGAACTCCGCGATCGCCTCCACACCGGCTTCGGTGATCGACCAGCCGCCGCGCTTGGCCATCCAGCCGATCGCGCTGCTCCACGTCGACACCCAGCGCAGATAGGTCTCGTAGCGCGGGAAGCCGCTGGCGTTGTGGCTCAGCTCTTGCTTGTTCGGCGGCACCCGGCTCGTCACCTGGGCTAGGGCGTCCTTAGGTGCCAGTGGCTCGCCCGCATCCCGCAGCGTCGCGAACAGGGTGCGGGCGAGAAGTCCGCGCCGCACCTGTGGCTCCGGGTTCATCACTGCCTCCGGCCCGCGATCATGCCACAGGCCCGCTCGTCCGCGTGCGGCGATACAGCGAGGTCCGGTCAGACTGCTCGGCCGGCCGAGATGGCGTCTCGACCCGATGAATCCCTGCCACGCAGCCACAACAACCGGCGAGCACCCCGGGCCGATGACCCGGGGTGCTCGCATGTGATGTACTGGCGGCTATCGCCTACCGCATTGGCTCGGCTGCGAACCTGAGGTTCAGACCGAGGGCGCAGCTATGAACCTGAGGCTCCGGCCACACCGCGCATACCTTATACCGCGGCTCCGTGATTGCCCACGGAGTGAAGAACCCGGACCTGGGACGCCTTCGCTCCCTCGTAGGCCGACAGCAGATGGATAGGTCCGAGCGCGTAATACCGGGTCCAGAGCTGCCAGATCTCCTGCCACCACTCGTCGTCCGCTTCAAGCTTGCGCACCGGCAATCCGGCCTGCCGCGCTTCACTGCTCCCGATAACTGCCGAGTGCGTTTTGGGCTGGTCGATGAGCGGTCGGCGAACCATGGCGCATAGTTCCTCGATGTCCTGCGGGGTTCGGTCCGGGTTGCTGCTGATGGCCTGCTCCGCAAGCTCATCCGTGCTGGCGAGTGCCGAACGCGCGAACTGGACAGCGGTGCTGTCGATGCCGGCGAGCATGGCTGCGTGAAGCGGATACGTATCGGGACGGGTCGCAACATCGTCGAGCGCACTGTTGACGGCCTCGATCAGATCCTTAGCGCTGAAGAATCCCCGATCGCTCACCAGTATCTGAGGATCGATGGGTCCCAGATCCGATGTGGGACCCATAACAATGGTGTGTGCACCGAGCGCCAGGATCGTCGCTGCGCTCTTGGCCATCTCCGGGACGATCACCACGAGCTCGCGGCAGGCTGCTTGAGCCATCCGCGCCAGCCGCACAGCGGCGCCGCCATCCCCGCCCGGTGAGGCGAGGAGAAGATGAAGGTCCTGCGCGCGGTCGAGCCCATAGAGCAGCTCCGCGAACAAGGTGATGCTGTCCTGCGTGATCTGGTCGATGAGCACCGCGAGGTTGCAACCGTGGCGCTGCTGGTAGTCCTTGATCAGGTCACGCCGCAGGTAGCGATCCTCGTGCTGCGCGAGGAACAGCGGGGTATACGCGGATCGCGACGCTACTGTGCCCGCCGAGCCGCCGTCCGGGGTTGCGGCACCGGCCGCCGCGGCTTTGGTTTCATCGTCTTGCGCCCCAGCTTCCATGCTTCGACCGCCGTTCGCCGCCGTTCGTCCCAGTCCTTGTCCTCACGCTCGGGCGGCTCGGGTAGCGCTGCAGAAGACTCCGATGCCATGGCTGAGCCTCCTTCGTCTGCTCCACTGTCCGTCCAGGCTAGCGGCCGAGCCACCTCCGTGGTGCTGCTCCACCGTCTGTGCACATCATCACAGGTATGTCCGACATTTCCGGTCGTGGCATCGGGCGACGAGCACGGTGAGTGATGTCGGTCGACACTGACCGCACATCGTTGTCACAGGTTGTGTCACTCTGGGTCTGCCCTGGGTTGGTCAGGGCAGCGGGAACACGGGGGAGTGCCATGGCGCGGGAGCCGGAAGGGCTCGTTGAGATGCGCTGTCTGCTTGGTGCGCAGCTGGCGGCCTTTCGCCAGGCGG
>JBOHFU010000228.1:0-5971 GCA_050699675.1 Pseudonocardiaceae bacterium | reverse complement strand
GTCCGAGACAGCACCACCTGGCCGCCGTGCGCGATCGCGCGCAGCCGGGCGCAGCGGTTGACCGCCCGGCCGAAGTAGTTACCCTCATCGCGCAACTGAGCCTCGGCCGTATGCAGCGCGATGCGCAGCCTCAGCGACGCCCCCTCGGGCCAACCCTCGGAATGAAACACACGCTGGACGTCGAGCGCGGCGGCCAGGGCGTCCGAGGCCCGGGTGAACGCCGCCACCACGCTGTCGCCCTCGCCCTGCTCCAGCGGCCGCACGCCACCATGCCGCGCAATCGCCTCGTCGAGCAGCTCGTAGTGCCGCGCGACAGCGGCACCCATCACCTCGGCGACCGACTCCCACAACCGCGTCGAACCCTCGACGTCAGTCAGCATGAACGTCACCGTGCCGACCGGCAGGCGGAAGGTCGCCTGCTCAACGCCGTCTGCATCCACTGGGGACTCTCCCCCACCTCAGCCGCCGGCCCGTCCGGCCGCGCTTGCGATCCTCCCATCCCGAGGAAGCCGGTATGCCACTCCAGGAATAGCTAGAGTCCATGGTCGTGGGAGACGCAGGCGGGATCAGCACCGTGACGGTGCTGTTCACTGACCTGGTGAGTTCCACCCAGATCATGAACCTGCTGGGGGATTCCACGTTCGAGGAACTGCGCCAGTCTCATCTGAGCCTGCTGGGCCAGACGATCGCTGCCCACGGTGGAGTGGAGGTCAAGAGCCTGGGCGACGGGGTCATGGCCGTGTTCACGGCGGCGTCCGACGCGGTGGCCGCAGCCGTGGCCATGCAGCAGGCGGTGCAGCGCCGCGGCCGCCGAGCTCCCGCCCGCCTGTCCATGCGGGTGGGCCTGGCGCTGGGGGATGCTACCGAGTACGTAGGCGACTGGTTCGGGACGCCGGTAGTGCAGGCAGCCCGCCTGTGTGCCCAGTGCGGGGGCGGTCAAATCCTGGTCACCGACACGGTGCGAGCGGTGGCCGAGGCCCGCACCAACGCTCACTTCGCGCTGGTGGGAACCGTGTCGCTGCGGGGTCTGGCCGCCGAGGTGACCGTCTGGAAGCTGGACTGGGTCCAGACGGCCTCCCCGGCGATGGTGGCCCTGCCCGGCCCCTTCCAGGGCACCGAGGCGTTCGGGTTCGTGGGGCGACAGGCCGAGCTAGCCGCGCTGGCGGCGGCCTTCGAGCGGGCAGCCGGCGGCGGCCGACAGGTGATGCTGGTGGCGGGCGAGCCCGGGGTGGGCAAGAGCCGCTTAGCTGCCGAGTTCGCCCGGGAGGTGCACGCCGGCGGGACAAACGTGCTCTTCGGTCGTTGCGACGATGGGCTGGCGATGCCCTACCAACCCTTCGTGGAGGCGTTGTCGCACTATCTGCACCATGCCCCGCCCGCGGAGCTCCCGAGCCGGCTCGGCCAGCTGGGAGGGGAGCTCACCCGCCTGGTGCCCGAGCTGACTGAGCGGGTGGCGGGGCTGCCCAGCCCGATGCGCTCCGATCCCGAGACCGAGCGCTACCGCCTGTTCGAGGCGATGGCGTCCTGGCTGGGCGCCGCCTCGGCAGACGAGCCGCTGCTGGTGATCCTCGACGACCTGCACTGGGCTACCCAGCCGACGCTGCTGTTGCTGCGCCACGTGGTTCGGGCCACCTCAGCGGCCCACCTGCTGGTCGTGGGCATCTACCGGCACACCGAGCTCGACCCCACCCATTCCATGGCCAACTTGCTGGCCGATCTGCGCCGGGACCCTGGGATGGAGCGGCTTGTGGTCGGGGGCCTGGATGAGGCCGAGGTGATGGCGTTGCTGGAGGCCATCGGCCGCCCCCTGGGTGAGAACGCGCAGGGACTGGCCCGGGCTATCCGGTCCCATACCGAGGGCAACCCGTTCTTCGTCGGTGAGCTGGTCCGCCACGCGGTCGAGTCAGGAACCCTCGGCCACGACAGCGACGGGGGCCTCGAGCACCTGGGCATCCCCGAGGGGGTGCACGAAGTGGTGCTCCGCCGCTTGGGCCGGCTCTCGGAGGCGGCCAACCAGACACTGGTGACCGCTGCGGTGGTGGGCGCCGAGTTCGACCTTGCCGTCGTCGCCGCCGTCACCGGACTGGGTGAGGACGCCGTGGCCGAGGCCCTGGAGCAGGCCATAGCGGCCGGTCTGGTCAAGGAGGTGACCGGCGTCACCGTGCGTTTTCGCTTCCGTCACCAGCTGGTGCGGGCCAGCCTCTACGGTTCTCTCAGCACCGCCCGGCGCCTGCGCCTGCATCGCCGGGTGGGCCAGGCCCTAGAGACGCTCTACCGGTCCCGGCTCGATGAACACCTGCCGGCCCTGGCCCACCACTTCGCCCTGGCCGCCACCGCCGGGGAGGCGGCCACGGCGGTGGACTACACCTGGCGAGCTGGGGACCGTGCGCTGGCCCAGCTGGCCCACGACCAGGCCGTCGAGCTCTACACCCAGGCCCTAGAGCTGTTCGATAACTCGGAGCTGGCCGGCGACGCCCTGCGGCGCTGCGACTTGCTCATCGCCCTGGGGGAAGCCCAGCGCCGCGCCGCTCACCCCGCCCACCGCCAGACCCTGCTGGAAGCATCCGCGATCGCTCAGGGAATAGGTGACGTCGACCGCCTCGCCGCCGCCGCCCTGGCCAACACCGGGACCATTTGGCCCGGCTGGTCCGGCACTGGGGTTGACCATGAGCGGGTGACGGTGCTGACGGCGGCGCTGGCGGCCATCGGCGACGACGACAGCCCGCTTCGGGCCCGCGTCCTGGCTAACCTGGCCGGCGTGCTGCTCACCGGTGAGTGGGACGGGCGGGTCACGCTGAGCGAGCAGGCCATGACCATGGCCCGGCGACTGGGTGATCCACTCACCCTGGCCCAGGTGCTCATCCCTGTCCTTCGCACCCTCCGGCATCCCAGCACTCTCGCCGAACGTCTCGGCCTGGTCACTGAGCTGGCCGAGCTGGCCGAGCGGCTGGGCGACGCCAACGTTGGCTTCAGCGCCGCCTTGTACGGCATCGGTGTCGCGCTGGAGGCGGGCGACATCGTCCTGGCCCAGCGCCGCCTGGCCGACGCCACCCGCCTGGCCGACGAGCTCGCTCAGCCCGCCCTCCGGTGGGCGGTGGCCATCTCGCACGCCGCCCTGACCGTGCTCGCCGGCCGGGTCCTCGAGGGTGAGCGGCTGGTCCACCAGGGGCTGGAGGTGGGGGCTAGCGCCGGTTATCCCGAGGCCCGGCTGTTCTTCGGCGCCCAGCTATTGGCGATCAGGATCGTGCAGGGTCGGATGGGCGAGCTGGAGGCCCCGGTCGCCGAGTTCGTCGCCCAGCATCCCGGCCTGTGGGCCTGGCAGGCCGCCCTCGCCCTCTGCCACTGCGAGCTCAGCCGCTGGGATGAGGCCCGTGCGGTCTTCGAGAGGCTGGCCGCCGACGACTTCGCCAGCCATCCCTACGACGTCAACTGGCTGGTGGGGATGGCGCTCAGCGCCGAGGTGTGTGCCGAGCTGGGCGATGTCCATACCGCCGCCGTCCTCGCTGGCCTCCTCGCCCCCTATGCCGACCAGTTCGTCACCTCCGGCCCGGTGTCCTGTTACGGATCGGTCGCCCGGTACCTGGGTCGGCTGGCTGCCACCGTGGGACACCTCGACGAAGCCAACGTCCATTTCGCCGCTGCCGCCGCCGCCCACGCCCGCATCGGCGCCCCGGCCTGGCTGGCCCGCACTCAGCTCGACTGGGCGAACCTGCTCCTCACCCGCCAGAGCCACGACGACGTCCAGATGGCCACCAAGCTCCTCGGCCAGGCCCTGGACACCACCCGCCAGCTGACCCTGAGCACCCTCGAACGACGAGCACGCACCCTCATCGAGAAGGCATCCCGGCTCGAGGATCAATCCTGACCGGCCTGATTACCCTGCGACATTTCACCCCGCGACATTTCACCCCGCGACATTTCACCCCGCGACATTTCACCCTGCGACCGGGGCCCAGGGTAAGAACGCGTTCTCGACTGGCTCGAGCACGTCCTCCAGCTCGCGGCGGAAGTGCCGGAGCAGCACGGTCTTCATGCTGTTGTTATCGATCCAGTCCAGCCCTGCTTCAGTGTAGTGCTCCGCGTTGTAGCAGTCGGTGAAGAACCGATCGCTCTTCAGCCGCCGAGACGCCATGAGGAGGAAAACGCGGAAGGCGGTGTCGCTGAACCCGAACCCCCTGGGGGGAGGCTCCGCCAACAGGCCGATCATCAAGTCGACGTTGTCGATGTCGCCGTCGTAGACGTCTCTGATCTCCTCCACCCAGACCGGGTTCGCCGACAGTTGGGCGAAGTCACGGACGGGTGCCTTGTGAAACGCCTTGCGGAAACGGTTGTAGCGGGGCACTCCGCGTTCCCGGTCGCGCAGGACGTCGATGGTGGCCAAGTCGGACAGCGTGCCCCTGTGGTCAAATTCCTGCAGCGTGCGGGGGTAATTGTGCAGTGTGATCGCGCCAGGATGGGAGATCCCGAAGGTGTAGAGCACAGTGGGCATACCGAGATCGCGCAGGACCGGTATCGCTTGTGTCGTGCGCAGCTCAGCGAGACTCATAGGCCGCCGGTCGGTGCCGCCGAACGGCGAACGGAAGACGAAGTCATCCGGCATCAGGGGATGCATCCGGTAAGCGGCGGCGAACTCCTCGGTGAGGCTATAAGGGACACCGTAATGATTCGCGCGCGAGCCTGGAATCCCACTGATCGCCTCCTTGGTGCTCACCCGGCCGATTGAGCGCTTCAGTCGCTCGGAGATGCCCCACCAGCTCATCTTCATCCCTGTCCGGGTGGTGGGGTGGGCGATGATCGCGGGTGTCCACTCGGTAGTGTGGATCTTGGCCATGAGCGCCACATTGACCAGCCGGGCGGTCTGGAAAAGCTTCTCCGCGTCCCCCCGCAACCGCTTCTCCTTGCTCGAGAGGTGCGCACAGATGGCGTTGTGCTCGAGGGCGAACAAGGTGTGCATCGCTGCCCACCCGGTCCAGAAGCCGGCGTGCTGCCCCGCGAAGTCGAAGAAGTCGCCGGCCAGGCAGGTGGGGATCGTGCCACGTTCAACCTTGAGCCTCGCACCGTCCCGGACCTGCGCCTGCTTTTCCGCACAGTTCCCGTAGATCTGCGACCCATCCCACCAGTGGGTGTCCTCGCTGGGGAAGACCCCGGGGGCATCGCCCCGGCCGGTCCGCTCGATGACCAGCGCCTCCCTAGGCCACGGGTCCCCTGGCTCGACCGGGAGGACGAACGGGGCCTTCTCGTTGCTGCCATGGCTGAACCAGTCGTGGATCTCAAACTGGAGCCATGCTCCGGCCAACATGTTGAGGGTGGTGGCGGGAAGGAACCGGTCACGCGTGAGCAGGGTTCGGCTCACTGTCCTGGGATGAGGTGTGAGCAGGGCCAGCTCGGGTTCCGGGATGTGGTGCGCCGGCCGGACATTGCGGCCGAAATGGGTATTCACCGCTCCCATCATCGGGTGGGTGAGGTCGTTCCACTTGCCGTCCGCTGCCCGGTAGGCACACTGGGTGAGCGAGAGGCCGTCACTGTCCGGCACGCCGGTGTCGAAGAGATTGTCGCGCTGGAGCCGCTCCCTGAGTCCAATCAGGGTGGGGAGGCCCAGCACTCGGGGCAGTTTATCCCACCCGATACTCCGATCGATACACTCCGCCACGCTCATCCACCACCGCGAGCGGCGAGACGCCGGCTCTCTCTGGAGCCGCCTCCAGCGGTCGTCTTCCATCGTCATCGGCTTCACCCCCGCACCACAGTCTTCCACTCCGGCCCCCCTAGTCTGTGACCTCGTTCACACTAACAGGGTGATCTGGGGCACAGTCCGGCGAACTTCGCAGGTTTAGAATGGATTTCCGGTAAACGAAGGGGGCCAGCCCGTGCGGAAACTGAGATGGAAACTGAAGAATCGCTTCTGGAATTGGTTCATCGTTCAGAAGTTCCGCTTCAACGAGCCACGACGTGTTCCTAAACCCAGGGACAG
>JBOHFU010000227.1:0-5987 GCA_050699675.1 Pseudonocardiaceae bacterium | reverse complement strand
GGCACGGCTGTCGTTGCGGTAGAAGCCGCTGCCCTTGAAGACGATGCCCACCGACGAGAACAGCTTACGCAGCCGGCCGGAGCACTCAGGGCAGTCGGTCAACGACGAGTCGGTGAACTTCTGCACAGTGTCGAAGTGGTGCTCACACGCGGTGCACGCATAGGAGTAGGTCGGCACGTCTCGCCTCCACGTACTGGCACTCTACACACGAGAGTGCCAGTTGCCATGATAGCAAGACCGCCGCTCAGACCGGGACCTGCTGGGCCTGCCAGTCCGCCGACGATGACGGCGGTGAACGGTCACCCTGCTGTTACCTGCAAGCATGCGCCCCATGGAGATTGACGTGCGCACTATCACCGAGGACGAGGTGGGGCCTTGGTGCGCGGGGTTGAACACTGGGTTCCTCAACCCGGCGGGCGACGTGGACGCCGAGGCACGCCGACCTAGCCTGCGCCTCGACCGGACCTGGGGTGCTTTCGATGGGGACACAGTGGTGGCGACACTACGCAGCTTCCGATCCCAGATGACGGTGCCGGGCAGCGGGGCGCTGGACGCGTCGGCCGTGACCGCGGTGACCACTACCTCAACGCACCGTCGACGCGGCCTGGCTTCCCGGCTGATAGCAGGGGAGCTGGCCGCGTCCGTGGAGCGGGGCGAGCAGGTGAGCATCTTGATCGCGTCTGAGTGGGGAATCTACGGTCGGTTCGGGTATGGCTCCGCAACCGAACACCAGACCTGGACGGTGGACGCGTTGGCGGCCCGGGTTCGGCACCGTTCACAAGGGACGGTTGAGTACGTCGGCCGGGACACCGCTCGGGCGCTCGCCCCGGAGGTCTATGAGCGCCATCGGTCCACGCGTCCCGGTGAGATCTCGCGGCCGGAACGTTTCTGGGACTTTGACTTCGGGATTCTGCGCTTCCCGAGCCGGACCGAGCCCAAGCCCAGCTTCTGCGTCGTCGCCCGTGATCCGGCTGGACTGGTGACCGGCGTGGCTCGGTATCGGTACGAGGACAAGTGGGAGCATCGGCAGCCCAGGGGCCAGGTCACCGTTCAGCTCTTCCTGGCGGCCGACCCTGCCGCCGAGTCGCTGCTGTGGCATCACCTGCTCAGCCTGGACCTGACGGCCAGTGTGCGGGTGCACGACCGGCCGGCCGACGAGCTGTTGCCCCTGTTGCTGACCGACGCCCGGCATGCGCAGCCCAGCGGCCGGGCCGACTTTCTGTGGATCCGCCCGCTCGACGTTGCCGGCATGCTCTCCACTCGGTCCTATCTGGTCTCCGGACAGGTCGTCCTCGAGGTGGTCGACGCCGCTGGTCTGGCCGGAGGCCGCTTCGCTCTCGACGGAGGGCCCGACGGCGCCAGCTGCGTGCGGACCACCGCCTCGGCCGACCTCACCCTGGATGCCGCGGTGCTCGGCTCGGTATACCTGGGTGGCTATGGCGTGCGAACGCTCGCGGCAGCGGGCCTGGTCGACGAACACTCGACCAGTGCTGTGGCGAGAGCGGATGCCATGTTTCGTTCCCCGGTCACGCCATGGTGCAGCACCTGGTTCTGATCACTGGCGTGACTGGGGTGGTGCGATTGGATGGATCTCATGGTCGGGCTTCCGCTGCATGATGGTGTCGGCAACGCTCTGGTGGGCTTCCGGTTTGCTGCTGAGTCTGAGCTTGCGGTCCTGGATGACCGGATACCCATGCCGGCGTCGTTGATTGTGGTCACTTTCGCGGGCCGCGTGCTGATGGTGTTCGATCGCTGGCGCATGCAGTGGGAACTTCCTGGCGGGATGCTTGCACCGGGTGAGACCGCTCGGCAGGCTGCTGTGCGGGAGTTGGCGGAAGAGACAGGCATCTCGACAACGGATCTGGATTTCACGGCTGTTGCGCAGTTCGCGCTGCGGCGGCCCACCCGGCGGGAGTTTGCGGCGGTCTATCGGACCGCACTTCAGGTTAAACCACAGCTAGTCGTGAATGACGAAGTGTCGGATTTCCGATGGTGGGATCCGTGCTCGCCGCTGGGCGATGACATGAGCCCGCTCGACGCCGAGATCGGTAGACGAGTCATCGAGGGATCAATTCGGTAGGCGATGACGGCCTGCCACTGTGTTCCCGACGCGCGGAGGTGGCCCGCAGTGCATGCACTACGCTCTGGGGGGACTCTACGGTGAATGTCACTATCGGTCAGCGGTTGCGTCAGATCCGCAAAGCTCGGCGCAAGTCGCTGCGGGTGGTAGCGGGGGCTGGCTGGGATCAGCAAGTCATCCTTGTCCCGCATCGAGCACGGAGAGCGCGCCCTGGACAGCCGATCCGAGACTGTGGCCCTGGCGAGCGCGTTACAGATCTCGCCGTAGGAGTTAGTCGGGGAGCCAGTTGCGGCACCGGGCGAGGGGCGCCCCTCAGACCGGGCGATGCGTGATGCGCTGCTGGCAGCAACCCATCACCGGCCCGGTGGGCAGGTGCTTGCCGTGGAGGCGCTGCGGGCCAGGGTGACGGCGACGGTCGCCGCGCATTGCCGCTGTGACCGCGACGACGAGGTCGGTGCCGTGCTGCTGCACACTCAAGCCACCGCCGGGTGGCTACGAGTCGTGGGAGCCGCGGTGGACCTGCGCTCGCAGGGCGTCTTGTTGGCGCGCCACGCGGCGCAAGAGCGCGACACCCCGACCGCGCTGGGCCTGGCGGTGCGGGGTGGCCTGCACGTGATGATCACCGTCGGTACGTTCGATCTCGCGCTGGCCGAACTGGACGCCGTCACCGTGCCTACCGACACTCTGGAATCCACCCAGCTGGCGGGGATGCTCGCGCTGTCCCGGTCGCTACTGGCGGCGGTGGATTCCCGGCCAGGGGACGTGGCGGCTCCGTTCGAGCAAGCCGTGGAGCTGGCCGAGCGCACCGGCGAGGGCAACGCCTACGGCATGGGGTTCGGGCCTACCACCGTCGGGCTGTGGCGGATGTACGGCCAGCTCGACGTCGGTGACTATGCGCGGGCAGTCAAGGTCGGAGCGGGGTTGCACCCGAAGGCGCACCTCCCTCCGCTGGGGCAGGCCGACTACTGGGTCACCTACGGCCGGGCGCTGGCGCGGGTGCCGGGCCGCCGGGACGATGCCGTCGCGGCCTTGCTTCGCGCTGAGGAGATCACGCCGCACCGGCTGTACCGGGACCCCTTCGCCACCGGCCTGATCGCTGAGCTGATCGCCCGGTCCCGGGAAGACCCCGCAAGTCGGGAGGTGCGAGAGCTGGCACAACGGGTGGGCCTGCTCTGGTAGCCCGTATGTCAAGGGACACGCCGACCTGAACGGTGGCGGACGACTGCACCTGGTCGCCGAGTACCCCGGCGCCAGCTACGAGATCCGGCTGTGAGGTCATGGCGGTGCGATCCCCGTCTCAGTAGGGCAGCGGGATCAGACCCCTCGCCGGGGTCAGGGCCGCGGTAACTGGGACATCGTGCGGTTGCACCGGCAGTGAGGTGAGCACCTCGTCGTCTCGAACGATAGCCACCAGCGGGGTGCCCGGAGCCGCCAGCGGCAGCGTCCGGTCGTAGTACCCGCCGCCGCGGCCCAGCCGAACCCCGTGCCGGTCCACGGCCAGTGCTGGCACCAGCACCAGGACTGCGGTGGCGATCGCTGCGCAACCCAGCCGCGGCCCGGCCGGCTCGTAGAGCCCGAGCGGTCCGGCCCGAAGCGATCCCGCGCCGGTGTACTCGGCCCAGTCCAGCGGCGCCGCTAGACTGGCAGCGACACCTTCCACGGGGGTACCGACCACGGGCAGCAGCACCTGGCAGCCGCGGCGCACCAGGCCGTCGAGCAGCGCGGGCGAACCCGGCTCGGCACCGACCGGCCAGTAGGCACAGACCGTGCCGGGCAGCCCCAGCGTGTGAGGCCTGCTCGCAGGGTCGAACCATTGATCTAGCCGGACCGCCGCCAGCGCGGCCGCCTCAGCCTCCCGCACCGCCGCCGGCACCGCCCGCCGCGCCGCCAACAACCGCCGCCGCCACTCCCACTTGGCGATCTCGTCCACGCAACCGCCCCACATGGAGACTTATCGCAGCTATTTGACGCCCGGTAACTGCGATAAGTCTCCATGTCGCGCCTGGGTGGACGCCAACGCGTGGTCCGGGTGGGCCGATAGGGTCGTACGTTATGAGCTCCCTTTTTCGTGGTGAACCTGGGCACCGAGCGTTGCGCACCGTGGTGGTGCCGGCCGCTGGGCTCGGCACCCGGTTCCTGCCGGCGACCAAGACCGTGCCCAAGGAGCTGCTGCCGGTGGTCGACACCCCGGCGATCGAGTACATCGCAGCGGAGGCGGCGCAGGCCGGTGCCGACCGGCTCGTGCTCGTCGTCTCGCCGGGCAAGGAGTCGGTGGCGGCGCACTTCGACCCGAGCGCGGATCTGGAGGCCGAGCTGCGCGGGCGGGACAAGGACGAGTTGCTGGCAAAGGTGCGCCGGGCCCCCGGGCTGATCCGGGTCGAGGTCGCGCTGCAGCACAAACCATTGGGGCTCGGGCACGCGGTGGGCTGCGCCGAGCCGTTGCTGGCCGAGTCCGACGATGCCGTGGGTGTCCTGCTGCCCGACGATTTCGTGCTGCCCACCGGGGTGCTGACCAGGATGGCGGCGATCCGCCAGCGATACGGCGGCAGCGTGCTGTGCGCCTTTGACGTCCCGCGGGAGCAGATCTCCGCCTACGGGGTGTTCGACGTCAGCGACGTCGATGAGGTCACTGACGTCAAACGGGTGCACGGGATGGTGGAGAAGCCGGCGCCCGAGGCGGCGCCGTCCACGTTGGCTGCGGCCGGTCGCTACCTGCTGGACCGGGCGGTGTTCGACGCGCTGCACCGGATCGACCCCGGGGCTGGTGGCGAGCTACAGCTGACCGACGCTGTGGCGTTGCTGATCGACGAGGGCCATCCGGTGCACGTCGTCGTGCACCGCGGCGAGCGCCACGACCTCGGCAACCCGGCCGGGCTGCTTCGGGCTTCGGTGGACTTCGCGCTGTCCGATCCCGATATTGGCCCCGGCCTGCTGACATGGTTGCGCGAGAGGGTGGAGCGGGAGACCGCGTGAGGTCGCTGGACGAGCAGCTCGGGCGGGTGCTGGAGGCCGCGGTGCATCCGGCGCCGGTCCGGGTGGCGATCTCCGAGGCACAGGGGATGCTGTGCGCGGAAGAAGTCGTGGCCCAGCGCGCGCTACCCGGGTTCGACCAGGCGGCGGTCGACGGGTACGCGGTGCGCAGCGTGGACGTCACGGAGGTACCGGCCACCTTGCCGGTGGTCGGTGAGATCGCGGCGGGCTCGCTGCAGCCGATGCGGCTGCAGCCTGGCCAGGCGGTCCGGGTGGCCACCGGCTCGGCGCTGCCGGCCCTGGCCGATGCGGTCGTCCCGCTGGGGCACACCGAGGACGGGGTGGCGCACGCGGCGCGGGTCACCGTGACGCGCGCGGTCCCCTCCCGGGCCTACGTGCGCCGCGCCGGGGAGGATGTGCAGACCGGCGACGTCGCGGTGCGTCCTGGTTCGGTGATCGGCTCGGCGCAGGTGGGGCTGCTCGCCGCGGTGGGACGGGCCAAGGTGCGGGTGCATCCGCGACCCCGGCTGTCGGTGCTGTCGGTCGGCGATGAGCTGGTCGACGTGGATCGCACGCCGGGCGCCGGGCAGCTCTACGACGTCAACTCCTACGCGCTGGCCGCAGCCGCCCGCGATGCCGGCGCCGAGGTGCACCGGGTCGGCATCGTGCCCAGTGATCCTTCCCGGCTGCGCGACGCGGTGGAGGGCAGGCTGCTGCTCTCCGAGATCGTGGTGGTGACCGGAGCGGCCGGTGGGTCCACGGGTGACGAGATTCACGGTGCGCTGGCTGAGCTCGGACCGCTCGATGTGGGGCGGGTGGCCATGCACCCCGGTTCGGTGCAGGGCTTCGGCCGGCTCGGCCCTGACTCGGTGCCTACCTTCTTGCTGCCGAGCAATCCGATCAGCGCGCTGGTGGTCTTCGAGGTGCTGGTGCGGCC
>JBOHFU010000226.1:0-5990 GCA_050699675.1 Pseudonocardiaceae bacterium | reverse complement strand
TTCAGGTACACCACAGCGGTGCAGATCACCCCGACCGGCACCCAGAGGAACTGGTACCAGTAGAAGAACGGGAAACCCAGCAGCCGCGGCTCGATGCGGTTGTACACCGGCGTGACCAGGATCAACAACGGCACCAGTAACAACAGATTCCAGTTACTCCAGCGCAACGACGAGGGTCGGGACGGGGGCGAACCGGAGGGCATCGGCGGGTCCTTTCCGGGTGACGCAGCCCATGGTGATCGGCACGAGTCGTGCCGACCCGGCAACGTCGGCCGTGTTGGGGATGCTAGAGCGGCGCGCGCCGTCCGTCACGCGATCGGGCGGCACTGTGCTCGGACACCCTCGGTGACCCGACCGGCACCACAATCGCACTTCCTCCGATCGCCGTCAGGGGCCACGCTAGGGGCCGCGCCGCATATCGAGAGGAGCCAGCCCTATGGAGATCGAGTCATATGAGCCTGGACGCCCGTGCTGGGTGGATCTGGGCAGCCCGGATCCGGCCGCCGCCGCGGACTTCTACTCCGGTCTGTTCGGCTGGGAGGTCGTCGACCAGGGTCCCGATACGGGCGGGTACCGGATGGCGTTTCTGCACGGCCGACCGGTCGCTGGGCTGGGCCCGCAACAGCAACCGGGTATCCCGCCGTACTGGATGACCTACATCTCGGTGTCCGACGCCGACGCCCTCACCAAGAGCGTCCAGGATGCCGGTGGACAGGTGTTCCTGGAGCCGATGGACGTTTTCGAGTTCGGCCGGATGGCCGTGTTTGCCGACACCACCGGGGCACCGTTCTCCGTCTGGCAGCCGGGGACCCACATCGGCGCCGGGCTGGTCAACGAGCCGGGCACGATGTGCTGGAACGAGCTGGCCACTCGCGACCGGGCCGCAGCGAAAGCCTTCTACCCGGCGGTGTTCGGCTGGTCACCCGCCGATGTCTCGGGGGGCCCGATGGACTACACCGAGTGGGAGCTCGGGGACCGCAAGATCGCCGGAATGCTGCAGATGGACGACCGCTGGCCAGCGGACGTCCCTTCGCACTGGATGGCGTACTTCGCAGTCGAGGACACCGACGCGGTTGCGGCCCGGGCCCAAGAGCTCGGCGCGACAATCTTGGTGCCCCCCACCGACATCCCCCCAGGCCGCTTCGCCGTCCTCACCGACCCCCACACCGCCGTCTTCAGCATCATCACGCTAACCCTCTGACCCTGGCCCGCATTCAGCGGGCTCAGCGGGGTTATTCGGGGCTCGTTTACCCCGCTGAGCCCGCTGAATGCGGGCGGCGGGAGGGTCAGGTCTTGAGGCGCTGGGTGAGGGCGTCTAGTTCGTCGCGCATGGTGCTGGGGAGGGCGTCGCCGATCTTGGCGAACCACTGCTCGATGAGGGGGAGCTCCGCCCGCCACTCGTCGATGTCCACCGCGAGTGCGGCGCCGACGTCCTCGATCGTGGTGTTCAGCCCGGACAGGTCGAGCTGATCGGCGGTGGGTACCCGGCCGATCGCGGTGTCGGTCGCCTCGGCCCTGCCCTCGATCCGCTCGATGATCCACTTCAGCACGCGGCTGTTCTCCCCGAAACCCGGCCACAAGAGGCGCTGGTCGGCACCGCGGCGAAACCAGTTCACGTAGAAGACCTTCGGCAGCTTGGTGGCGTCGGCGCCCTTGCCGACATTGATCCAGTGCTGGAAGTAGTCGCCGGCGTTGTAGCCGATGAACGGCAGCATCGCCATCGGGTCGCGGCGCACCTCGCCGATCCGCCCGGCGGCCGCTGCGGTCTTCTCGCTGGACAGCGTGGCACCCAGGAACACCCCGTGCTGCCAGTCGAAAGCCTCGTTGACCAGCGGGATGGTGCTGGCCCGGCGACCACCGAAGAGGATCGCCGAGATCGGCACGCCGGCCGGATCGTCCCACTCGTCGGCGAGCACCGGGCACTGCGCCATCGGGGTGCAGTACCGCGAGTTCGGGTGCGCGCAGCGCTGCCCTGCCGCGCCATCGGCAGGCGTCCAGTCCTGCTTGGTCCACGAAGTGAGGTGCGCCGGCCTGTCCTCCAGGCCCTCCCACCAGATATCACCGTCGTCGGTGAGCGCGACATTGGTGAAGATCGAGTTGCCGTAGCGCAGGGTGCGCATGGCGTTGGGGTTGGTCTTCCAGCTGGTGCCCGGGGCCACGCCGAAGAACCCGTTCTCGGGGTTCACCGCGTAGAGCCGGCCGTCGGCACCGAAGCGCATCCAGGCGATGTCGTCACCCAGCGTCTCGACCCTCCAGCCGGGGATGGTCGGTTCGAGCATCGCCAGGTTGGTCTTGCCGCAGGCCGAGGGGAACGCGGCCGCGATGTAGTGGGTTTGCCGCTGCGGGCTGGTCAGCTTGAGGATCAGCATGTGCTCGGCGAGCCAGCCCTCGTCGCGGGCCATCACCGAGGCGATCCGCAGCGAGTAGCACTTCTTGCCCAGCAGCGCGTTGCCGCCGTAGCCGGAGCCGAAGCTCCACATCAGCCGCTCCTCGGGGAAGTGGCTGATGTATTTGGTGTCGTTGCACGGCCAGGGCACATCAGCCTCGCCCGGTTCCAGCGGGCGGCCCACCGAGTGCAGGCAGGGCACGAAGTCCGCATCGCTGCCGTCTGGTTGGGTGAACTTGCGCAGTGCACGCCCGCCCATCCGGGTCATGATCCTCATCGAGCACACCACGTATTCGGAATCGGTGAGCTCGACGCCCAGTTTTGGTGTCGGGTCCTCCAGCGGGCCCATGCAGAAGGGCACCACGTACATCGTCCGACCGCGCATGCAACCCCGGTACAGCTCCGTCATGATCGCCTTCATCTTGTCGGGCTGCATCCAGTTGTTGGTGGCACCGGCGTCGCGTTCCGCTCGCGAGCAGATGAAGGTGCGTTCTTCCACCCGGGCAACGTCGGACGGGTCCGAGACGGCCCAGAACGAGTTCGGTTTGCGGTCCAGCCGGGTGAACGTGCCAGCGTCAACCAGCTGGTCAGTGAGCCGGTCCCACTCTTCCTCGGATCCGTCGCACCACACGACCCGGTCGGGCGTGGTCAGCTCGGCGGCCTCGCGCACCCAGTTGCGCAACCGTGCATGGCTAGTCGGGGCATCATCGAGACCCGGGATTGTCGATGTGGTCACCGCTGCACTCCTCCCTGGAGGAACGCCAAGGACCGCCCGTGCAGTGCACGGACGGTTGGGCGTCAAAGTGATGACCTCAAGGTTAACCCCAGGAAACCGCTCAGCGCAGGGTCAAGTGATTGAGAAATAGCTCACAGGACCGGTCGCGGAATCGGTCCAGGAATTCGCCGTCACGGTGGCCTTAACTAGCCTGGCTCACCGAGGACATGTTGAAGTCAGGTATCCGGATGGGGGGCATCGAGGTGCGGGCGAACCAGTCCTTACCTTCCCGGCACAGCGTGCCCCCGGTCGCGCCAACCTCGCTGGCGCGGCGGAGCAGGTCGATCGGGCTCTCGTTGAACCGGAAGTTGTTCACCTGACCGACCACCTCACCATCCTCAACGAGGTACACCCCGTCCCGAGTCAGCCCGGTGAGCAGCAACGAGGTCGGATCGACCTCACGGATGTACCACAGGCAGGTCAGCAACAACCCCCGCTCGGTGCGCGCCACCAGGTCGTCGGTCGACGCCGCCGACCCACCGGTCAACACCAGGTTCTCCGGTGGTGGGGTGAACACCCCACCCAGCTCCGCCGCAGCCGCCCGGGGGTAGGCCAGCGCATTCACCGTGCCGTCCCGCAACCAGTCCACCCGGCGCACCGGGGCGCCGTTGTCGAAGACGCTCACGGAGTCGCTAGAGAAGCTGGTAGCCAGGAACGGTGCCGTCGACAGGCCCGCCGCGGCCGGATCGCTGGACAACGTGAGCGGCAGGTCGGTGAGCCGCTCACCCAGCCGGGTCGGCGAGCTCGACCCAGCCGCGGCAGACCACGGCGAGCGCCCTTCGTGGGTCGGGCGGCCTTCCATCGACCAGATCAGGTCGATCATCAGATCCGCGACCGCTGACGGCGGCAGGATCGTCTCGTGCCGCCCCGCGGGCAGCTCCAACCGCCGCTGCGACCAGCTCAGCCGCCGCCGCACCTCAGCGATGAGGGCAGTGATATCTAAGTCGGTGAAATCAGCCGTGTAAGCCGCGGCCCAGGCGCTGCGAGTGAGGTCGTCAGCGACCTTGGCGTTGACCTCCACGGTGCCGGTGGGCTGCACCCAGCGACGGCGTAGCCCGGTCGAGGACGCCAGCCAGGTGGTCTCCAGGCGGTGCTCGGCGAAGCCGTAGAGCAGCTCGCTGCCGCTGGCCGCCGCACCGAATGCCGCTGCCAGCTCATCCGCCAGCCGTGCGAACACGCCGATCTCGGTGGCCGCCGCCGGCGCGTCGAAGTCGCCGTCGGCCGTACCCTCCACCAGCGGCGCGGCGTCTCGGGCCGGCCCGGACTGCCGGGCGGCTTCCTCGCTGGCGGCCACCACGGCGCGCACCTCGTCGAGGTCAGTGCCATTGCCGCGCACCGTGCCAATCGAGGGGCCCACCGCGGACCCACCGGCTCCCTCCACAACCGAGATCACCGAGAACGAGCGGGTCGTGGTGTGCCCGTTGGTGGTCATCGTGTTGTTGGCCCAGCGCAGGTTGGCCTCGCTGGTGTCGGTGAGTAGCACGATGCATCCGTCGGCCTTGGACGCGGCCAGCGCGGCCGTGGTCAGCTCGTCTGGACGGATCACTGGCCGGCCTCCTCGCGGGCGTTGAGCACGTTGATACCGCGGAACAACGCCGACGGGCATCCGTGGCTGACCGCCGCGACCTGGCCGGGCTGAGCCTTGCCGCAGTTCAGCGCCCCGGCGAGCAACCACGTCGAGGTGCCACCGACAGCCTCCATCGCGCCCCAGAAATCGGTGGTGGTGGCCTGGTAGGCGACATCGCGGAGCTGCCCGGCCAGCCTGCCGCCCTCGATGCGGTAAAAGCGCTGCCCGGTGAACTGGAAGTTGTAGCGCTGCATGTCGATCGACCAGGAGCGATCGCCGACAATGTAGATGCCGCGCTGCACCCCGGAGATCAGCTCCGAGGTCGTGGTGTCGGTGCTGGGGTCAGGCTGCAGCGACACGTTGGCCATCCGCTGGATGGGCACGTGGTGCGGCGAGTCGGCATACGCGCAGCCCGCCGAGCGCTCCAACCCCAGCCGGCGGGCGAACACTCGATCGGTCTGGTAGCCGACCAGCGTCCCGCCGGCCACCAGGTCCCACTGCGAGGTGGCGACTCCGTCGTCGTCGTAGCCGATGGTGGCCAGCCCGTGCGGCTGGGTGCGGTCGCCGGTGACATGCATCACCGGCGAGCCGTAGCGCAGGGTGCCGAGCTTGTCAGGGGTGGCGAAGGAGGACCCGGCATAGGCTGCCTCGTAGCCGATCGCCCGGTCGTACTCGGTGGCGTGCCCCACCGACTCGTGGATCGTCAGCCACAGGTTTGTCGGGTCGATCACCAGGTCGTACCGGCCAGGCTGCACACTGGGCGCCTTGACCTTCTCGGCCAGCCATTCCGGGATCTGCGCGAGCTCATCGTCCCAATTCCAGACGGTGTTGCCGGCCAGGTACTCCCAGCCCCGGGCAACCGGTGGCGCGCACGTCCGCATGCTCTCGAACGAGCCAGCGGCCCGGTCCACCGCGGTGGCAGTGACAACGGGGTGCAGCCGTATTCGCTGCTGGGTGGTGCTGGTGCCGGCGGAGTCGGCGTAGAACTTGGTCTCTTTCGCCGCGCCGAAGACCACGTCGGTGTGCTCGACGCCGTCGGTGGCAAGCAGCCGGCGGGACCACTCCGACAACAGCGCCACCTTCTCCTGCAGGGGCACCGTGAACGGGTCGATCTCGTGGTCACCGACCCAGACGGCCTCGGCGTGCACTGGCTCAGCCGCCAGCTCCACCCGCTCGGCGTTGAGCCGGCGCAGCGTGCGGGCCACCTCGACGGCCCGCTGCGCGGTAGCCACCGCAGAGCCCGGGGTCAGCTCGAGGTGCGA